>JAODAY010000378.1 GCA_025463665.1 Microbacteriaceae bacterium | reverse complement strand
CGCCCTCGAGGCGGGTCTTGATCGCGACGAGGAAGCGCGCCGCGTCGGCACCGTCTACGATGCGGTGATCGTAAGACAGGGCCAGGTACACCATCGAACGGATCGCGATCGAGTCGACGCCACCATGGGAAATGACGACGGCACGCTTCGCGACGATTCCCGTGCCGAGAATCGCGCTCTGCGGCAGGAAGACGATCGGGGTGTCGAACAGCGCGCCGCGCGAGCCGGTGTTGGTCAGCGTGAAGGTGCCGCCAGACAGCTCGTCGGGCTTGAGCTTGTTGTCGCGCGTGCGGCCGGCGAGGTCGGCGATCTGCTGCGCGAGACCGGCGAGGTCGAGCGATGCCGCGTCACGGATGACGGGCGTGAGCAGTCCGCGCTCGGTGTCGACCGCGATGGAGATGTTCTCCTGCGGCGGGTACACGATCGTGTCGCCGTCGATCGTGGCGTTGATGATCGGGTACGTCTTGAGCGCCTCAGCGGCGGCCAGGGCGAAGAACGGCAGAAAGGACAGCTTGACGCCGGCCTTCTCCGCGAAGTTTCCCTTGACCTGATCGCGGAACGCCGCGATCTTCGTCACGTCGACCTCGACGACCGAGGTGAGCTGTGCCGATGCCTGCATCGAGATAACGGCGCGCTCGGCGACGACCTTGCGCAGTCGCGTCATCGGAACAGTGGTTCCACGCAGCGGCGAGATCTCGACCTCGGGGGACTGTGCCGCCTCGGACGACGCCGCTGCGACGGGAGTCGCTGCGAGAACGTCCTGCTTGCGGATGCGGCCACCGACACCGGTGCCCGTGACGGTCGAGAGGTCGATGCCGCGGTCGTTGGCCAGCTTGCGCACGATCGGTGTCACGTAGCCCGCGTTGGCGTTCTGTGCCGAGTCGATCTCGTTCGTCGTGGTCTCGCCGGACGCAACCGGCTCGGGAGCCGGTGCTGCGGGAGCTGCCGGAGCCGGAGCTGCCGGAGCTGCCGGAGCCGGAGCTGCCGGAGCCGGAGCCGCCGGAGCGGGTGCTGCGGGAGCCGGGGCAGCGGGAGCTGCGGGGGCGGGAACCGGAGCGGCCGGAGCGGGCTCGGCCGGCGCCTCTTCCGCCGGAGCCTCTTCTGTGGGAGCCGCGTCAGGCGCGGCTGCGGGCTCGGGAGCCGAAGCTCCATCTTCCTGGCCGGGGGCCGCGGCATCCGTCGAAGGAACCTCGGCCTCGGGCTGTGCCTCGCCGCTGCCGATCGTGACCAGTGCCGTTCCGACCTCGACCGTCTCGTCTTCGGCGACGAGGATTGCCTCGATCACGCCGGCGACGGGCGACGGAATCTCGGTGTCGACCTTGTCGGTCGAGACTTCGAGCAGTGGCTCGTCCACCTCGACACGGTCGCCCACGTTCTTCAACCAGCGGGTCACCGTGCCCTCGGTGACACTCTCACCGAGTGCCGGGAGGTTGACGGATTCGCTCATCAGTAGTGCTCCTTAGTAGCCAAAATCATGTGTCCAGCCAGCTTAGTTCTGCGCCGTGCCCGGTAGGCACGCGTCGAGATTGTTAGATTGCGTGCAGGGGCTTGCCGGCCAGGGCGAGGAACGCTTCTCCGAGCGCCTCGTTCTGGGTCGGGTGAGCGTGCACGAGGGGGGCTACGTCCTCGGGGTAGGCCTCCCAGTTCACGGCGAGCTGTGCCTCGCCAATGAGTTCACCGACGCGTGCGCCGATCATGTGAACGCCGACGACGGGGCCGTCGTTGACGCGCACGACCTTGATCGATCCTGCGGTGCCGAGGATGTGGCTCTTGCCGTTGCCCGCGAGGTTGTAGTCGTATGCCGAGACCTTGTCTGCGCCGTACTTCTCGGCGGCCTTGGCTTCGGAGAGTCCGACGGAGGCGACCTCGGGGTCGCTGTACGTGACCTTTGGAATATTGAGGTCGTCGATGACGATCGGGTTGAGTCCCGCGAGCTCTTCGGCCACGAAGATTCCCTGCTGGAAACCGCGGTGCGCGAGTTGGAGCCCCGGAACGATGTCACCCACCGCGTAGACGCCGGGAACGCTCGTGGCCAGACGCTCGTTCGTGATGACGAAACCACGGTCGACCGTGACGCCGGCTTCTTCGAAACCGAGGTTCGCGGTCGACGGTCCGCGGCCGACGGCGACGAGCAGGAGGTCGGCCTCGATGGTGGCACCGTTCTCGAGGGTGACCACGACGCCGTTCTCGTTCTGCTCGACGCTCTTGAAGCGCACACCGAGCGTGAACTCGATGCCGCGCTTACGGAAAGCACGCTCGAACTGCTTGCTGACCGACTCGTCCTCGTTCGGCACGAGGTGCGGGAGGGCCTCGATGATGTGCACGTCGGCGCCGTAGGACTTCCAGACGCTCGAGAACTCCACTCCAGTGACGCCGCCGCCGAGCACGGCTACCTTCTTGGGCACGAAGTCGAGCTCGAGAGCCTGCTCAGAGGTGATGACCTTGCCGCCGATCTCGAGACCGGGCAGCGAGCGGGAGTAAGAGCCGGTCGCGAGAATCACGTTCTTGCCGGTGACGGTGTCGTCGCCGACCTGAACGGTCGTAGGGGAGACGAGCTTGCCTTCACCCTCGATCACCGTGATGCCGCGTGCCTTGATGAGGCCCTGGAGCCCCTTGAACTTGCTCGTGACGATGCCCTGGCGGTAGGTCGTGACGGCGGCGATGTCGATGCCGTCGAACGTCGCCTGGACGCCGTACTTGGCGGAGTCCCGCGCGACATCGGCGACCTCGGCCGCGTGCAGCAGCGCCTTCGTCGGTATGCAGCCCACGTGCAGGCAGGTTCCACCGAGCTTGTTCTTCTCGATGAGTCCGACAGTCATTCCGAGCTGACTGGCGCGAAGAGCAGCTGCGTAGCCACCACTTCCGCCGCCCAGGATCACAAGGTCAAAATTCTGTTCCGACACTTAAGCAACTCCCTTGGTGTTTCACAATAGTGGGACGACCCGTCGACTCGTTCCGACGGTCGCGACGGCGGTGGTTAATCGCTCTCACGACCTTACTACGAGCGCGAAAAGTCCTCAGCCAACGCGATCAGCGTTCGCACGGTTACTGCCGTCGGTCCCTTGCCGGTGTATCCGTAGCCGCCGCCGCCATTGGTGGAGGGCCCGGCGATGTCGAGGTGCGCCCAGGGGATGGTGCGCTTGTCGTCGCCCTCGCCGGTGGTCCCGACAAAGTCCTTGAGGAACGCGGCCGCGA
>JAODAY010000361.1 GCA_025463665.1 Microbacteriaceae bacterium | reverse complement strand
CTTCGACGTCACGACGAGGATGTCGCCGTCCTCGACCGCGCCGTCGAGCGCGTCGCCGAGAATCTGTGCGAGGTCATCGCCGGCGGTGATCTCCGGGATGCCGTGCAGGGCGAAGACGCCGAAGGCTGACGTGAGGCCCATCAGCGGGTGAGTTTCGGGAGCACGTGCTCGGCGAACACGTCGATCCACTCGCGCTGGTTGCGGCCCACGTTGTGGAGGTAGACGCGGTCGAAGCCGAGGTCGACGAAGCGCTGGATGTAGGCGCGGTGCTCGTCCGGGTCGCTGGAGATCACCATGCGGCCCTCGAAGTCCTCCGGGCGCACGAGCTTCGCCATCTGCTCCAGCTCGAACGGCGAGCGGATGTCGCCCTTCGGGAACTTCATGCCGCCGTTCGGCCATTCGACCATCGCGTTCGTGAGGGCCTCCTCATCCGTCGGGGCCCAGCTCATGTGCAGCTGCAGCACCTTCGGCATGGTCGACGGGTCCTTGCCGGCCTCCCGGGCGCCCTCGTCGAACTTCGCGAAGAGACCGGAGATCTTCTCGAGCGGAGCGCCGACGGTGATGAGCCCGTCGACGGTGCGGCCGGCGCGCTTCGCGGTCACCGAGCCGGCGGTGGCGACGAGGATCTCCGGCGGGGTCTCCGGCATGGTCCAGAGCCGGGTGGACTCCAGCTTGTAGAACTGCCCGGAGTGCTTCACGTCCTTGCCGGTGAAAAGCTTCTTGATGATGTCGATGGCCTCGAACATCCGGGTGATGCGCTCCGGCGCCTCCGGCCAGTACTGCCCGGTGATGTGCTCGTTGAGCGCCTCGCCGGAGCCGAGGCCCAGCCAGTGGCGGCCCGGATACATCGCCGCGAGCGTCGCGCTCGCCTGCGCCACCATCGCAGGGTGCCAGCGGAACGTGGGCGCCGTGACGCCCGGACCCATGTCACCGGTGGTGCGCTCGCCGATCGCGCTGAGCACGTTCCAGACGAAGGCGCTCTGCCCCTGCTGCGGCACCCAGGGCTGGAAGTGGTCCGCCGCCATGACGCCCGAAAACCCGTGCTGCTCCGCGTAGGCGGAGATCGCCACCGCCTCGGTCGGGTGGAACTGCTCGAGCATGGCCGCGTAGCCGATCTGCAAACCTGTCATCCCCCCATACTGGCACTGTCAGGTTTCGGGCATGCTTCCGCGGACGCTTTGACAGACTGTGCCCATGCACTCGCCCGCTGCCGTCATTGTCGTCTCCCTCGCCCTCGTGCTCGCCGGCTGCTCAGCGGCGCCGGCGGGACAGGCCGATTACACGGGGGCAGCAACCTCCGGGGTTCGACTGCCGCCGGCCGCCGCCGTCTTCGACTACCAGCTCGGCGGCGCCTATAAGCCAGCACCGGGCGCCGGCGGCGTCCCTGTGATCGACGAGAACTGGCCGGACGAGCTGATACTGGATGTCTCGAGCGCCGACAAGCGCGACCGTATCGCCCACCACCTGAAGTCGACGTTGCGCGGATGCGCGTCGTCAGGCTTCGACGCCGTCGAGATCGACAATCTGGACAGCCACATCCGCAGCGACGGCTTCGACTTCGCCATCACCGAGGAGTGCCACCGCTACGCGGAGTGCTCGGACTACACCGCCGTCTATGGGGAGTCCGTGATCGACATCGAATACGCTGACGACCTCCGCGGCACATTCGACGGGGTCTGCGCCGACCCCGACTCCCCCGCCTCGACGATTCTGCGCGACAGGAACCTCACGACACCGGCGAACGCGGACTACATCTTCGCACGCTGCTAACTCGTTTCGCGGAGCTTCTCGAGCAGTTGCGTCTTGTTGAGGCGCGAGTAGGACCGGATGCCCTTTGCCGCGGCGAAGGCGCGCAGTGCGGCCATCGTCCACGAGGCGGAAGGCTCCGCCGCGCGGTCGGTGTTGAGTTCGGCCCCGGGTTCGGGCGTGGCTGCGGGCGCAGGATTCGTGGGGGGCGCCGAGTCGGTGCTCCGCTCGGGGTCGGCGGGCGCGGTGACACGCACGTGCGCGGGCTCGTCCGTGTGGGCGACGAGCGCGGCGGGCGGGATCGGCAGCGGCGCGGGCACTGCCGTGGCATCCGTCGGCTCTTGTGCGTTCTTCTTGATTCGCCTGGCCGCCTTCTTGGCCGCCTCGCGGGCGACGAGGGAGGCCTGCTCGCTCAGCTCTTTCGCGAGTTGGGCGCTGTCTTGCGCCGCCTTGTCTGCGCTCGCGGCCTCGACGCGGGCGAGCTCCTCGGCGATGTACTTCGCCTTCGCGAGCTGCGCCCGGGCGACGTCGCGCTCTTTCTTGAGCTTCTTGGCGGCCTTGTCGGCGGCCTTCACCACGGCCTTCTCGGCCAGAACGAGGTCTTCGGCCAGCGACTTGTCGATGAAGGCGAGCTCGGCCGCTTTGCGCGAGGCCTTCTCCGACTTCTTCTTGTCGACCTTCTTGTCGGCCTTCTTGTCGGCCTTCTTGTCGGCCTTCTTGGCGAGCTTCAGTTCCAGTTTCTCGGCGTCCTTGGCATCCTGCTTCGCGGAAGCCTTCGCCGAAGCGCTCTTCGTTGCCTTCTTCGCGGCACTCGCACCGGCCGCGCCCGCCGCCTTGATGGTGGGCTTCGTCGTCGGTTGCTTTGCGGAAAGCTTCTTCTCGGATTTCGGTGCCACGGGATGCTCCCTGATTGCGATGCTCTGGTTGGACGTGGTGTTCAACGAACGAGGTAGTTCGCCACGACCGGCGGAACGTATGGGCTCACATCGCCACCGAGCGCCGCCACCTGGCGAACGAGCGAACTCGACACGTGGGCGTGAGCGGGGTCGGGCAGCATGAAGATGGTCTCGACCGAGGCGAGGTTGCGGTTGACGATCGCCATCGGGGTCTCGTAGGCGACGTCCACTTGCGAACGGATGCCCTTGACCAGCACACTCGCGCCGACATCGGTGCAGTAGTCGACGAGGAGGCCCATGCTCCAACTGGTCACGACGATGTTGCCGGGCACCGCGGCATCCGCCAACGACTTCTCGATCAGCGACACCCGCTGGGCGATGGGCAGCAGCGCCGACTTGTCGGGGTTGTGCACCACGAGAACGTGCAGTTCGTCGAAGAGGCCCGCGGCACGCGAGATGACGTCGAGGTGGCCAAGGGTGATGGGATCGAATGATCCGGGAACGACGGCGATCCTCTTCATGCCTTCACCCTAGCCGCTCCATGTTACTGATTCGTTACGCGGGTCGCGCCGGTCGACGGCTCCGCGTAGCGGCGAGCCTCGGCGGCGAGACTGTCGAGCACGACCCGCACCGCACGCCG
>JAODAY010000360.1 GCA_025463665.1 Microbacteriaceae bacterium | reverse complement strand
CGATGACCGGTGTGCACCCCGTCGAACTTGCCGATCGCGACGACGCTCGGACCGAAGCCCTCGGGGACCTCGGCGAGGGACGTGAATAGGCGCATGGTCACCCGGCGTTCCGGCGCGGGCGCCTGACGTAGAGCCAGATCATTCCGAGAACGGGCAGTACCAGCGGCACGAAACCGTAGCCGCGACCGAAGACCGACCAGACGGTCTTCGCGGGAAACAGCACGGGGTCGAAAATGCTCAAGAGGCCCACAACCAGCACGCCGAGGAGCTCGAAGCCGATGGTGATCCACGCGACGCGGTACCAGACGGCGCCCGGGGCGATCAGCGCGACGGTCGCCACGATGTAGACGACGGCGGCGAGCGCCGAGAGCGCGTAGGCCACGGGTGCGTCGGAGAAGTCGTCGAGAATCTGGAACACCGACCGGCCGGTTGCCGCTAACGCGAGCAGCCCGTACACGACGACGAGCACGCGCCCCACCCCTGTGGAGCGCGAAGGGAATGTTGTGGTCATTGGCTACAGATTACGCGACCTGAACGAACCAGATCTGCTGCATGCGCGCGACCATGACCGCGACAGCGAGACACGCGACGCCGAGCACGACGGTGCTCCACCTGGTGCGGTCGACGAGCCCCCAGACCACCCCGAGCGGCGGGATGAGCGCGGCCGTCACGAGGTACACCCAGAACTCGAGCGCGCTGCCGCTCGGCGTGTTTCCGACCGCCGGCGCCACGACCGCCACCACGGTCTGCGCGATGAGGAGCAGCTCGACCAGCAGTGCGGCCCCCATGGTGAGATCGGCGGGCGCCCGCCCGGCGAGGCCGAGCACGATGCACAGCACCCCGGCCACGACCGCGACGGAGACCTGCGCCCACGCGAACCACTCGATCATGCGAGCACTTCGTCTGCCGGAAAGTTGACGAGAGGCTTCGCCGTCGTGCCGCTGACCGAGAGAAGCCCGACGAGTCTGCCGTCGGGGGCGAGCGCGGCGATCGGCCCGGCGCTGCCCTCGAGTTCGGGCACGAGAATTCGTTTGCCATGCACGAGATCGATGACGTGCTGCGCGGTGAGGGTGTGCACCGGGAACAGCGCGGAGGCGACGCTCGCCGGGCTCAGCAGCCTGTCGTCGACGACGAGGTCGTCGAGGGTCGCGGCATCCGTCACCGAGAAGCCCCCGACGCGGGTGCGCCGCAGCGCGGTGAGGTGGCCGCCAACGCCGAGCTCGGCGCCGAGGTCGCGGGCGAGGGCGCGGATGTATGTTCCGCTCGAGCACTCGACGCGAACGTCGACGTCGACGCGGTCGTCGACCCGGCGGGTGGCGAGCATCTCGAACGCCGAGACGGTGACCTCGCGGGCGCGCAGCTCGACCTCCTCACCGGCACGGGCGAGGGCGTACGCGCGCTTGCCGTCGACTTTGATGGCGCTGAAGCTGCTCGGAATCTGCGAAATCACTCCGGTGAGCGGGTCGACGCCCGCCTGGATCTCGTCGTCGGTGAGGGCGGAGACGTCGGTGGCCGCGCCGAGGGTGCCCTCCGCGTCATCCGTGTCGCTCGATTGGCCCAGCCGGATCGTGGCGAAGTATTCCTTGTCGAGGCCGACCAGGAAGGTCAAAAGCCTCGTCGAACTGTTCATGCCGAGCACGAGCAGGCCAGTGGCCATCGGGTCGAGGGTACCGGCGTGGCCGATCTTGCGGGTGCCCGCGAGCTTGCGGGTGCGCGAGACGACGTCGTGGCTCGTGAGGCCGCGGGGCTTGTCGACGAGCAGTATGCCACTCGCGGGGTTTGTCGGCGGCTTCATGGTCATACCAGCATGCCATTTCGGGGCGCCCGACCGGACCACCCGGGCGGCGCAGCCACACAATGGCGCGGCCGTAGGCTTACCGCATGCGTATTGGGATAGTCGGAGCGGGCGGCGTGGGCGGGGCGATGGCCGCGGTGCTGCACCGACAGGGGCACGACGTCGAGGTGACAGCGCGCGGGGCGCAGCTCGACGCCATTCGCGAGCGGGGCATTCACCTGCGCGGCGCGTGGGGCGACCACGAGGCCCACGTCACCGCCAACGAGAGGCTGACGACCACGCCCGACCTCGCGATCATCACGACAAAGGCGCAGGATGCCGCGGCCGCCGTCGCCCAGAACCTCGAGTTTCTCGGCGGCGTCCCGGTGCTGATCGTGCAGAACGGCCTCGGCGGTGTCGAGGCGGCGCAGGCGATGCTGCCGAACTCCACCGTGATGGGCGCGCTCGCGATGTTCGCCGCCTCCTACCTCTCCCCCGGCGAGGTCACGATCACCACCGGCGGCGTGACCTACCTGGGCGGCGCAGACCGGAGTGCGGTCATGGCCGCAGCCGGCGTGCTCTCCCCCGCGTTGGAGACGAGGGTCGTCGACGACTTCGCGGCGGCGCAGTGGACGAAGCTCATCGTCAACCAGGTCAACGCCCTGCCCGCGATCACGGGGCTGAGCGTGCAGGAGGTCATCGGCAATCCGCGGCTGCGCCGAGTGCTCACCAGGAGCCTGCGCGAGAGTGTGCTCGTGGCCCACGCGATCGACGTCCGGTTCGCCACCCTGGGCGGCCTGAGCGACAGGATGCTGACCGCGGTTGCGGCGGCGCCCCTGTGGGCCGGACAGGCGCTCCCTCTCGCGATGCGGCACCGGATGGGCCCCACCCCGAACCCCGGCTCGACGCTGCAGAGCATCCGCCGCGGCCAGAAGACCGAGATAGACCACCTCAACGGCGCCATCGCGGAGGCCGCACGCGACGCGGGTCTCGAGGCCCCCGTCAACGCGACGCTTGTGCGGCTCGTGCACGAGGTCGAGACGACCGACACGTTCATCTCGCCCGAGGTCGTCGTCGCGCGGATCCCGCGGTACTCGAAGCTGTCGGCTCAGCAGCTGTCGGCAAAGACGCGGCGCGGGTGGTCGGCGTCGCTGTTGTCGACGATGGCGCCGGCCGAGAGCCGCGAGTCGCGGTCGACGGAGCCACCGTCGAGCCACACCGAGAAGTTCCAATTGCCGCGCAGCCCGGGCCGCAGCAGCGCGTCGCCGTCGACGATGAGCATCGCGTCTGAGTCGCGCCCGGCCGGCACAGCGGGTCCGGCGGCGCTGTCGAGCGTCACGCGCTCGACAGTTCGCCCCTTCGCGGCCATGGCCGCAGCGAACTCGTCGGCGAAGACGGAGGCCGCATGGCCATCGACCGCGACCACGGCGCGGCCGCGGCCGTAGTTGTGCAGCACCTCGTCGGCGAGCGCGTCGAGGACATCTGTCTTCAGCGGTACCCATCTGTTCATTTCGCCAGCCTACGCCCCGACCACTCGTCGCACCCGGCAGCGCGGCACGGGCTACGCGAATACGGGAATGGCGCCCGTGCGGGAGGAGACGAGCGACGACGCGGCTTCGCCGACAGGAACGGCCTCGGTCTAAATGATCGGGATCGACCCGGTGCGATCGGAGGCCGCCAGCGGCTCGCTCGTCGATATGATGGGAACGGATGTCACGACATGACGCATCCGCCGACCCTGACGTACGACGACGATCGTCGCGAGCGCGAGAGGGAAACTGACGGCGGACGGCGCGGCAACCCAGAAGGACCCGCTGAGCAGCCCGAAAACACCCCACGCGAGGGCGCCCATCATCGTCAGCCATTGCGTCGACTCCGAGATGCCCGCGAGCCGCAGCGTGTCGTTCCGGTTTCGCCACGTCGTCGCGGCCTGGGGAATCCACATCAAAACGGAGAACATCGTGGCGGTGAATCCGAGCAGGTTCATGAGGAGAGGGTCGATGTGCATGCGGGGCCGTTCTGTTCTTTCTTGCGGTCCGTGGGAGAGCCCCGAGTGGACGACATTCTGCGAGGACATCGACGACGTCCAGGCGATCATAAGCAGGTCGGATGCCGCCCCACGAATCGACACGCGGACGGCCCTTCCGCGGCATCCGGCGCCGTCGTTTCCCGGCCGTGGAGGTGGTCTGGGGGCTTCCGCTTGATCATGCGTGCGAGGATGCTGGTGCTCTATCGACACCGATGCACGCCACCCAAGGAGGGGTCATGTCGCAACCGCTGGAACACGGAACGTTCGACAAGCCTGACGACGTCAGGGAGGGCGCCAACTGGCGACTCGAGCTGGTGAACCTCGCGGGCGACGCGCAAGTCGGCAGGCTCACTCTTCAGCCCGGCTGGAGGTGGAGCACCGACGTCAAACCGGTGGCCGGCACGGAGCTCTGCGAGGCGCCGCATCAGCAGTACCACGTCTCCGGGCGAGTCCACGTCAAGATGGAAGACGGAACGGAGATGGAGGCGGGCCCAGGCGACGTGGTCTCGCTGCCTCCCGGCCACGATGCGTGGGTCGTCGGTGACGAAACTGTCGTCGTCGTGGACTGGCAGGGAGCGTCGGTCTGGGCGGTGCCTCACTAAGCCCGAGCACGGCCATCTAGAGTGGATCGGTGAGCATCGCACCGGCCGTCATCGACTGGTTCGCCCACAACGGTCGTGACCTGCCGTGGCGGCGTCCGGGATTCACGCCCTGGGGCACCCTCGTGAGTGAGTTCATGCTGCAGCAGACTCCGGTCGTGCGGGTGATTCCGCGTCTCGCCGAGTGGCTCGAGCGCTGGCCGACACCCGAGGCCCTCGCCGCGGACTCCCCCGGTGACGCCGTGCGGGCGTGGGCGAGCCTCGGCTACCCGCGCCGCGCCCTCAACCTCCACGCCACCGCCGTCGCGATCACCGAGCGCCACGGCGGAGTCGTGCCAGAGACTGTGCCGGAGCTGCTCGCGTTGCCGGGCGTCGGCGAGTACACCGCGCGGGCCGTCGCGGTGTTCGCGTTCGGGCACCGGCATCCGGTCGTCGACATCAACATCCGCAGGGTCATCGCCCGCGCCGTGGACGGCCACGGCGAGGCCGGCCCGGCGTCGACCACGCGGGACCTCCGGGCGATGGAGGCGGTGCTGCCCGAGTCGAGAACGGATGCCCGTCTGACCAACATCGCCGTCATGGAACTCGGCGCGCTCGTCTGCACCGCCCGCTCACCGAAGTGCGACGAGTGCCCGCTGCGCAGGCAGTGCGCGTGGCGGCTCGCCGGGTGTCCCGCGTTCGAGGGCGCGAGGGCGCCGGTGCAGAAGCGATTCGCTGGCTCCGACCGCCAGGTGCGCGGGCTCATCATGGCGGAGCTGCGGGCGAGCGACATCCCGGTGTTGCCGCGCGAGATCGACGCCGTCTGGCCCGATGCCGAGCAGCGCGAGCGCGCACTCGCCGGGCTTCTCTCGGACGGTCTGCTCGTGGCGACCGGCGGCGGGTATGAACTGCCCGGTTGACGTGACCTCACTGCGGCACGAAAGAGCCCGCCGACCCCACGGATGAGAGGTCGACGGGCTCTTCTGCGCAGCCCTCGGGCCGAGCACGCGAGACTAGGGGCGAGGCCCCGACTCGAAGACCGCGTCATCCGCGTCGTCTTCATCGTCTTCGTCGTCCAGGTCGTCGCCATCTGCCTCGGAGTAGACACGGGGCTTCACGTACGGGTCCTCGTCGCCCGCGTACTGCGCGGTCTTCGCCATGGACTCGACCTCGGTGTCGCGGTTGCGCGCCTCGGTGAGGAGCGACTCGATGAGCGCGGCGTTCTCGGGAATGCCGTCGGCGATGAACTCGAGCGAGGGTGTGAGACGGGCGGTGATGTTCTTGCCCACCTCGCTGCGCAGCATTCCCGTCGCCGACTTGAGCGCGGCTGCGGAGTCCGCGCGCTCCTCGTCGGTGCCGTAGACGGTGTAGAACACCGAGGCGTGCTGCAGGTCGCCGGTGACCCTGACGTCGGTGATGGTGACGAATCCGAGTCGCGGGTCTTTCAAGCCGCGCTCGAGCGCCTTCGCGACGATTACCTTGATGCGGTCCGCCATCTTGGCGGCACGAGCCTGATCGGCCATTAGAAGAACTCCCTGGTTGTAGAGGCGCCGATTGGGTGGGCCGAAGAACGGCCCACCCAATCGGTGTGTGTTGCGAAGGTGGTTAGACCCTCGGCTTTTCTTTCATCTCGATCGTCTCGATCTCGTCGCCGATCTGGATGTCGTTGAACTTACCCAGACCGATGCCGGCCTCGAAGTCCGTGCGGACCTCGGTGACGTCATCCTTGAAGCGACGCAGGCTCTCGATGGCGAGGTTGTCGCCGACGACGACGCCCTCACGGATGACGCGAGCCTTGGCGTTGCGGGTGATCGTACCGGAACGCACGATGACACCAGCGACGTTGCCGAACTTGGAGGAACGGAAGACCTCGCGGATTTCGGCGACGCCCGACTGGACCTCTTCGAACTCCGGCTTGAGCATTCCCTTGAGGGCGCTCTCGACGTCTTCGAGGGCCTCGTAGATGACCGAGTAGAAGCGCACGTAGACGCCTTCACGCTGGGCACGGTCACGTGCCTTCGGGTCGGGACGGACGTTGAAGCC
>JAODAY010000359.1 GCA_025463665.1 Microbacteriaceae bacterium | reverse complement strand
GTCACGTGGACCCGCACCTCGTCGAGGTCGGGCGAGCCTACGGACGCGGGGGAGTGAGCCTCCTCGCCACCGTCCAGCTGCCCGCCGTCGTCCCCAGCATCGTCGCGGGGCTGCGACTCGCCCTCGCCCAGTCGTGGCTCTTCCTCGTCGCGGCCGAGCTGATCGCGTCATCCATGGGTCTCGGCTTCTTGCTGGTCGACTCGCAGAACAACGGGCGCATCGACCGCATCTTCCTCGCCATCATCACGCTCGGGGTGATCGGCAAGGTCTCCGACGGGCTCATCGGCGTTCTCGAGCGCGCCCTGCTCAAGCGCTGGGGCTGACCGGGGCCGCAGCCACCGCAGGCTATAGTGGGAACCAACCCGACCACCTTTAAGTTCCGTCCAGAGAGACGGGGAAGGAGGTCAGTATGACTGCACGCCTTGTGCTGCACCAGGCTGACATTGCCCGAGCGTTGACCCGCATCTCCCACGAGATCCTGGAGTCCAATCGCGGCGCCAGCGATCTCGTGCTCCTCGGAATCCCGACGCGCGGCGCCACCCTCGCCCGCCGCATCGGCGCGATCCTCGCCGGCATCGAACCGAACAGCATCGCACCGGGCTCCGGCACCGTCGGCTTCCTCGACGTGACGATGTACCGCGACGACCTGGCCAAGAATCCCACGCGCGCGCCGTCGCCGACGCAGATCCCCGCGGGCGGCATCGACGGCAAGACCGTCGTGCTCGTCGACGACGTGCTCTACTCCGGGCGCACCATCCGTGCCGCGCTCGACGCGATCAGCGACCTCGGCCGCCCCCGCGCCGTGCGGCTCGCCGTCCTGGTCGACCGCGGGCACCGCGAGCTGCCGATCCGCGCCGACTTCGTGGGCAAGAATCTCCCCACCTCGCAGTCCGAACGCATCAACGTGCGCCTCACCGAGGTCGACGGCGTCGACGAGGTCACCATCGAGGGAGGCGAATCGTGAGGCACCTGCTCAGCACCAAGGGGCTCACTCGCGACGAGGCGGTCATGATTCTCGACGTCGCAGAAGACATGGCGGATGTCGCGGGGCGCGAGGTCAAGAAGCTCCCAGCCCTGCGGGGCAAGACCGTCGTCAACCTCTTCTTCGAGGACTCCACGCGCACGCGCATCTCGTTCGAGGCAGCCGCGAAGCGCCTGAGCGCCGACGTGATCAACTTCAGCGCGAAGGGATCGAGCGTGTCGAAGGGCGAGAGCCTCAAGGACACCGCGCAGACCCTCGCCGCGATGGGCGCAGACGCCGTGGTCGTGCGCCACCAGGCCTCCGGGGCACCCAGCGTGCTGGCCCAGAGCGGCTGGATCGACGCCGGGATCGTGAACGCGGGCGACGGAACGCACGAGCACCCCACCCAGGCGCTGCTCGACGCCTTCACCATCCGCCGCAGGCTGCACGGAGCCTCGGCCCGTGGGCGCGACCTCGACGGAGTCACCGTCACGATCGTGGGGGACATCCTGCACTCGCGCGTCGCCCGCTCGAACGTGTGGCTGCTCACGACCCTCGGCGCCCGCGTGCACCTCGTCGCCCCCGCGACCCTCGTGCCGCTCGGCGTCGGCGACTGGCCGGTCTCGGTCGGCTACGACCTCGACGACGCGATCGCGGGCAGGCCCGACGTCGTGATGATGCTGCGCATCCAGGCCGAGCGGATGAACGCCGCCTTCTTTCCCAACGCCCGTGAGTACGCGAGGCAGTGGGGCCTGGGCGACGAGCGGCTGGCCCTGCTGCCAGCCGCTAGTCTGGTTATGCACCCCGGGCCGATGAATCGTGGCCTGGAGATCTCAGCACAGGCCGCCGATTCCGCTCGGTCGACAGTGCTCGAGCAGGTCGCCAACGGGGTCTCGATTCGTATGGCCGTGCTCTATCTGCTGCTCAGCGGCGCAAGTGAAGGACTGGGATAAATGACCATACTCATCACGGGCGCGACGCTGCCGAACGGCGACCGCACCGACCTCCTCATCGACCGAGGCGTCATCACCGAGACGGGCAGCGGGCTCTCGTCCGCCGGCGCCGCGAGGATCGACGCCGACGGGCTCACGGCGCTCCCCGGCCTCGTCGACCTGCACACGCACCTCCGCGAACCGGGCTTCGAGCAGAGCGAGACGGTGCTCACCGGTTCCCGTGCCGCCGCGATCGGCGGCTTCACCGCCGTCTTCGCGATGGCCAACACGAGCCCCGTCGCAGACACGGCGGGCGTCGTCGAGCAGGTCGCGTCGCTCGGTGCCGAGCACGGCTACGTCACGGTGCGGCCCATCGGCGCGGTGACCGCGGGACTCGCCGGCAAGACCCTTGCCGAGATCGGCGCCATGGCCCACTCGCGCGCCGCGGTACGGGTCTTCTCCGACGACGGACTCTGCGTCTCCGACCCGCTCCTCATGCGCCGTGCCCTCGAGTACGTCACGACCTTCGGGGGTGTCATCGCCCAGCACTCGCAGGACCCGAGGCTCACCGAGGGCGCCCAGATGAACGAGGGCGCGCTGTCGAGCGAGCTGGGTCTCGCCGGCTGGCCGGCGGTCGCCGAGGAGTCGATCATCGCCCGCGACGTGCTGCTCGCCCAGCACGTCGGCGCCCGGCTCCACGTCTGCCACGTCTCCACCGCCGGATCGGTCGACGTGATCCGCTGGGCCAAGGCGCGCGGCATCGCCGTGACGGCGGAGGTCACGCCGCACCACCTGCTGCTCACCGAGCAGCTCGTGCGCGGCTACGACTCGCGCTTCAAGGTGAACCCGCCGCTGCGCCGCGAGGAGGACGTGCTCGCCCAGCGCGCCGGCCTCGCCGACGGCACGATCGACATCGTCGCGACCGACCACGCCCCGCACCCCCTCGAATCGAAGGAGTGCGCCTGGGACGAGGCGGCCAACGGCATGGTCGGACTCGAGTCCGCACTCAGCGTCGTGCAGGCTGCGGTTGTCGACACGGGACTCATGAGCTTCGCGGATGTCGCGCGCGTGCTGTCCTCCAAGCCGGCCGAGATCGGCCGCCTCTCCGGGTACGACGCGGCGTTCGAGGTCGGCGCCCACGCCAACCTGGCGCTCTACGACCCCGCGGTCTCGCGGGCGTTCTCGACCGAGCAGCTGCACGGCAAGGGGATCAACTCGCCCTACCTCGCGAGGACGCTCCCCGGCCAGGTGATGACAACCATTCACGACGGATACGCCACCGTGCGCGACGGACGGCTCGTCGATGCCGACGAGGTCGCCGACGCGGCCCGCGAGGCGGTGGCTCGTGGATAAGACCCTCACGGCGAGCCTCATCATCGTCCTCCTGTTCGTGCTGCTCGGGCTCGCAGCGCTCGGCTGGCGCAACAGGCAGAAGCGGCAGGCGGGGATCCAGACACCGGAACAGCCGCCTGCCGACCTCGGCAGCGTGCTCGGCGCCTTCCCCGGCTTCTACGTCGCCACGACGATCGCGGGGGACAAGTTCAACCGCGTCGCCGTGCGCGGGCTCGGCTTCCGCGCCCGGACGACGCTCACGGTCGCCACGGCGGGCGTCGTCGTGCCGATCGCCGGTCAGCCCGACACCTTCATTCCGGCGGGAAGCATCACGGCCGCCGCGCCGGCCACCTGGACCATCGACCGCGTGGTCGAGGAGGACGGCCTCACCGCCGTCACCTGGAACCTCGGCGACACCGCCGTCGACAGCTATTTCCGCCTGCAGGACCCGGCCGGTTTCCTCCGCGCCCTCTCCCGTACGGCCCCCATCACAACAGAAAGTGAATCGAAGTGACCTCAGCCACGACAGCGCCAGAAACCGCGGTCTTCGTACTCGAAGACGGCACTCGCTACACCGGTCGGGCCTACGGCGCGCGCGGTCGCAGCCTGGGTGAAGCCGTGTTCGCGACGGGCATGACCGGCTACCAGGAGACCCTGACCGATCCGAGCTACGCCGGGCAGATCGTGCTCATGACCGCGCCGCACATCGGCAACACCGGCATGAACGACGAAGACCTCGAGTCGAGCCGCATCTGGGTCGCCGGGTTCGTCGTGCGCGACCCCTCCCGCGTCGTGTCGAACTTCCGCTCCCAGCGCACCCTCGACGACGACCTCGTCGCGGGAGACGTCGTCGGCATCAGCGGCGTCGACACCCGCGCCATCACCCGTCGACTGCGCGACTCCGGCGCGATGCGCTCCGGCATCTTCTCCGGAACCGACGCGCTGCTCGACGCCGACGAACAGCTCGCCATCGTGCGCGCCGGCCGCGACATGCGCGGCCTCAAGCTCTCAGACGAGGTCTCGACGAGCGAACGCTACGTCGTGCCCGCGCTGGGCGAGAAGATCGGCAACCTCGCGGTGCTCGACCTCGGCGTCAAGACGTCGACGCTCAGCTACCTCTCGCAACGGGGCTTCGACGTGCACGTGTTCCCGCAGAGCGCGACACTCGCCGAGATTCTCGCGGTCGAACCAGTCGGGGCCTTCTATTCCAACGGACCGGGGGACCCCGGTGCATCCGACGACCACGTCGCCCTGCTCCAGGGCATCCTGCGCGAGGGACTGCCCTTCTTCGGCATCTGCTTCGGCAACCAGCTGCTCGGTCGCGCGCTCGGTTTCGGCACCTACAAGCTGCCGTTCGGTCACCGCGGAATCAACCAGCCGGTCGTGGACAACACCACCGGCCGGGTCGAGGTCACGAGCCACAACCACGGCTTCGCCGTCGACGCGCCGATCGGCGAGGTCACCGACTCGCCCGCGGGCTTCGGCCGCGTCGAGGTCAGCCACGTCAACCTCAACGACAACGTCGTCGAGGGGCTCAACGCGCTCGACATTCCCGCGTTCAGCGTGCAGTACCACCCGGAGGCCGCAGCAGGGCCGCACGATTCCAACTACCTCTTCGACCGCTTCCGGGACCTGGTTCTCGCGAAGGTTTCGACAGGCTCAACCAGCGAGGACAAGTAATGCCCAAGAGGGACGACATCAAGTCAGTGCTCGTGATCGGCTCCGGCCCGATCGTCATCGGCCAGGCCGCGGAGTTCGACTACTCCGGCACCCAGGCCTGCCGCGTGCTGCGCGAGGAGGGCGTGCGCGTCATCCTCGTCAACTCGAACCCGGCCACGATCATGACGGACCCCGATTTCGCGGATGCCACCTACGTCGAACCGATCACGTGGCAGATCATCGAGACGATCATCCAGAAGGAGAAGCCGGACGCGATCCTGCCGACCCTCGGCGGCCAGACCGCGCTCAACGCGGCGATCGACCTGCACAACCACGGCATCCTTACGAAGTACGACGTCGAGCTCATCGGCGCGAACTTCGAGGCGATCAACAAGGGTGAGGACCGGCAGATCTTCAAGCAGCTCGTGCTCGACGCGGGTGCCGACGTGGCGAAGAGCTACATCGCGCACACCGTGGACGAGGCCGTCGAGTTCGCCGAGGACCTCGGCTACCCGCTCGTCATCCGCCCCTCCTTCACGATGGGCGGGCTCGGCTCCGGCTTCGCCTTCTCGCGGGAGGATCTCGTGCGCATGGTCGGAGACGGCCTGCACGAGAGCCC
>JAODAY010000341.1 GCA_025463665.1 Microbacteriaceae bacterium | reverse complement strand
CGCGCGCGAAGGCCTCCAGTTCGGTGCCGAACGTTGTCGCATCGCGTCGGCCGCGCCGACGCGATGCGATGCCGGCGTCGACGAGGCTCGCGACGGCGACCGCCGGTCCGAGGGCCGCGAAGAGGAGCGCGAAGACCGACTGGGTCACGGCCCACAGAGCGATGCTCACAACCACCGGAGCGAGGGTCGCGATGAGCGGAAAATTGTATGGCGCGGGCGCGGCTGGTCGCGCGGGAACCGGGAGTCGATCGTGCGCAGTCGTCACCAGAGCAGCACAGCACTACCCCGGGGCCCGTTCGTCGCCAGGCACCACGGCGGTGCAGAGATCCCCGACCACACTCGTGGGTGAGGGGTGGTCAGCTCACAATGAAGAACTGCTCGGCGATGTCGATGCGCGATCCTCGCGCGACGGGATGCCTCCTGCCGGGGTGCAGGCGCTGCGGCCGCTCATCGGGCTGACGCACCACCGTGCCGTTGCCCGAGAAACGGTCGGAGACCCAGAACGTGCCATCGGTTTGACCGAATTCGAGGTGCGTCTTCGACACGGACTTGCCGGGATCGGTGATGGTCACGATCTGGTCGAAGGACTCCCCCGGCTGTACGACCGGGTTGCGGCCGATGAGGCCAGACCCGAAGACCGTGGTGCCTTCGCCCGTGCTGAACTGCAGCACGAATCGTTCGCTCGCCTCGGTGTCGACGGCGCCAGAGTGAACCACGCGGGTGTCCTCGAAGCGGCGGTAGGCACGCTCCGGCGGCACGGCTGCCGCCGGAGCGACAGGCCCGGGCACGACAGGCGGGCGCGGGGTCGGCCGCGCCGTCGCCGGAACAGGATAGGCCGGCGGTGGCCAGTCGAGTGATGGCATCGGCACTGCGCGCTCCGGAGCCGCCGGGGCGGGAATATGTCGCGCCGGCTGGGCCGGCGTGTGAGCGGGCGATGCATCCGCCGGGGCCGTCGTGTGCGTGGGCGCGGCAGTCGGCTGAACGGGCGTGTGCACGGGCGCACGCGGTGCCGGGCGCTGCATGGACGCGCCCGGCGTCAGCGGCGTGATGACGGCGGTGTCGGATGCCTGATCCCGACGCGGCGGTTCGACCAGCCTCGGCACCGTGACGCTGAATCCGCACTCGCCACAGAACATGGCACCGGCGGGCAGCTCTGCTCCGCAACTCCTGCACTTCATGAGGTCGCCCCCTGACGATGTGATCGCCGCCTGCTGCGGCCCCTCGTGTCAACGTTACCAAGCGAACGCGGGGAAACGAGCGCCTTGAGCCGCTGCCACCGGGTGGCGCCTACGCCGAGTCCCACGCTCAACTCGGTGACCGCTCGCCACACCCGCTCGGCTTCCTCGTCGCTCGGTTGCCGCGGCGAGAACACGGCGCGGTCACTGATCGCGGCGAGGAGCGCCGGCTGGGAGCCCCCGACGACCGCCGCGAGCTCACGCCGCGTCGCCGTAGCGGAGGGGGTGAAGCCGTGGTCGAGCACGGCGTCACGGTATTCCTGCCAGCCTCCGCTGATGCGGGCGAGCGGGGTGGGCGCACGTCGACGGCGCCGACGCCGACGGATTTTCGCCGCAATGATCGCGAGGAACGGCGAGCTCAAGACCGCGAGCGCGAGCACCACCCAGCCGAGCACACGGAGCACGACCGCCAGAACGAGCAGCCAGGCAGCGGGCTGCTCCGCGTCGTCGTTCGGCGACTCCGGGGGCGTCTGCGCCGTCGTCGGGTCCCGTTCGATGACGGTCGGCGGGATGACGGACTGCGGGCGCGAGACCGGCGACGGCTCCTCGGGGAGTTCCTCCGGGATGTCACGAGCAGGCGGTGTCGGGTCGATGGAAACCCACCCGAACTGGTCTGTGTTCACCTCGACCCAGGCCGACACTGCGCGACCGGTGACCGCGACGACCTCACCCTGACCCGACTCCGGGGCGAAGCCGAAGACGACGCGCGAGGCGAACCCGAGCTGCCGAGCCATGAGCGCCGCCGCGACGGAGTATTGCTCGGCGTCGCCGATCATGCGCTGGGCGGTGAGAAGCTCGGTGATGCGATCTGAGGCGTGTCCTGAACGGCTCGCCGGTTCATCCGGTGTCGCGCCATGACTGATGTAGCCGTCGGCTCGCAGTCCCTCGATCATCGCGGCCAGCCGATTTCCCGCCCCCTCGATGCCGCTCGTGTAGCGCTCGAGAACCACGTCCACCTCTGCGGGTACCGCTTCGATTCTCGGCACGACCGCGTTGCCGGGGCTCACGCTCGCCAGCTCGGCGGTGCTCGGCTGTGGCGGCAGCACCGCGTCGAGGCTGTATTCGTCGCCCGCGGCGAGGCCGTCGATCACGGCGGCCGATCCCGTCGTGTCGTTGTAGTAGAAGCTGTCGGTCAGCGTCGAGGCCCGGGCGCCCTCGAACTGCACGCGCTCGAGTTTTCCGAGGCTGGGAACCCACACGCCCGCGTAGTCGCCGATCGTCACGTCGAGCGACACCGACTCACCGTCGACGGCAGACTGGTCGAAGCGGGAGGGGACCCTGGTGAACGAACCGGAGGCGCTCGAGACCTCGTCGCTGCCGACGGAGTAGACGATCCCATCGTAGTAGTCGAGAGTGGCGACGCGGATGCGGGCGCCATCCGGGAGGCCGGCCACCGTGAACATCACGGAATCGGCCCGATCGACCTTCAAGTACTGGCGAAAACCGGCCAGCGGGCTCACGTAGGCGCGGGGGTCGAACGGCTGCACGATGCCGGTGCGCAGCACCTTGCGGGCGCCCGGCGGCGGCGCGACCGCGGCCGCCCCCGCCCCGGCGGCCCCCGCGATCACGAGGATCGCCACGGCCGAGGCGATCGTGCGCACGCTGACGAGGCGGTGCTCAGAGGGCACGACGGCCTGGGTGCCGTCTGTCGTGACCGCCGCGGCCGCGAGCTGCCTGATCGCCTCGCTGCGCGCGTACCAGCGGCGCCACATGAGCCACACGAAGAGGCCCGCGAACAGCACGAGGGCCAGCGGCACGGGAAGGGTCGCCGATGCCGGACCGAAGGCCAGCCCGGTCAGGAAGACGATCACGGGCGGCAGGGCGGCGAAGTCGCCACGCCCCGATCGCAGCGCGATGGTGAGCGAGACGATTGTGGACGCCAGCACCAGCACGAGCGCCGGCACGAGCAGCCCCTGGAAGGTGCCGACCGGCAAGTTCACGGTGAGCAGTTGCTTCCATGCCAGAGCGACGGAGGAAAGCAGCAGCATGAACCCCTCCGGTGTGGGAAACACGCCGAAGAGCGCCTGGCTCGGCACCGCGAGCGGCACGCCGAGCAGGAGGAAGGCGACCACGCTCGCGCCGACGACGACCGCCGATGACCAGCGGAACACCGCGCCGAGAATCGCGATCGCCGAACCCGCGACGAGGGCCACCGCGACGAGCACGACGAGTGCCATCGTGTCGTAGACCGCCCACAGGGGAATGCAGGCGATCGCGGTTGCGATCCACAGCATCGCGGTGTTCGCCACGACGGGCGCGAGGCCGGGGCGTGGGGGCTTCACTTCGTCACCACCCGGGCGAGTGCCGGCGGGAGGTCCTCGAGGTATCCGATCCTCAGCACGCTCAGCCCGGGGCCCGCGCGCAGTTCGGGCGCGGCATCCGGGTCGCAGACGATCGCGATCACCTCGACGCCCAGCGGAAACTTCGTCGCCGCGGCCCCCAACTGTGCCGCGGTCGCGGGAGACCCGCAGATGAGGAAGGCGACGGAGACGCCGGCGACCTGCGCCCCGGCCACACGCGCGATGTCGGTAATGGCGATGGCGCTCTCGGCCGGGTCGACGACGGCGAGCTCGTCGAGCAGGCGCACCCGGCTGCGGGTGGAAAGGGAGCGC
>JAODAY010000321.1 GCA_025463665.1 Microbacteriaceae bacterium | reverse complement strand
AGACAAGATGTCTGGCTCAGTCGACGTTGATGACGCCGATAACCCTGGCAGTTTCGAACTCGAGGGCGGAGACCTCGCCGAGCACGACCTCGACGTCGTCGTTCTTCCTCCGCAGGCAGACGAGTTCACCTGCGTGAGCTGCTTCCTCGTGAAGCACCGCTCACAGATCGATCACCAGGACAAGCTGGGCCCGATCTGCCTGGAGTGCGCCGCTTAATACGCAGCGATTCGAACAATAGACACGGCGTCGCCGGCTTCGGCCGGCGCGCCGTTGGTGTCTTCGGGGCTGGTTCAGGCGCGCTGCTGGGCAGACGCGATCGCCTTCACCACGGCCGACGGATGCCGCGTTGACACCAGCCAGTACGGCGCGCTGTCTTTCGGGTCGAGGTTTTCGACCTTCACCACCGGTGACACCCAGCCGCGAATGAGCAGCCACGCCCGGGCGTCGAGACGTTGCCCGCGCTGAAGTGTGGCCTCGCCTTCCTCGAAAGCCTCGACCGCGCCGACGATGGACAGCGGGAGCGTCGCTCGCCCGGCACGGAACTCGGTCGCCGTCACCTCGATCACCGGGCTGCCCAGCAGGAGGCCGCCGACGCACATCAGATAGAGCACGACCGAGGTCACCACTCCCACCGTCGTGTTGATGGGGAGGAACACGAGCAGTGAGGCCGGGACCACCAGGGCGGTGCTGATAAAGAGCCATGGCGCGGGCCACAGTCTCTCGCGATAGTTCGTCATACCCCTATTCGACCAGACTTTCGGGCGCTCTCGTGTTCTGCACTACCCTCGTGACGTGCCAGAAACAGTAGAGGTGCTCATCGTGGCGAGCACCCTTCCCCACTATTCCCATCCGGGCGACGCAGGAGCAGACCTCGTCGCGGCCGAAGCCGTGAATCTGGCGGCAGGCGAACGCGCTACCGTCGGTACCGGCGTGTCGATCGCTTTGCCCGACGGTTTCGTCGCCTTCGTGGTTCCGCGCAGCGGCCTCGCGGCCAAGCACGGCATCACCGTCGTCAACAGCCCGGGAACCGTCGACGCCGGATATCGTGGCGAGATCCGGGTGACCCTGCTGAACACCGACAGGTCGGTGGCGTATTCTGTGGCGGTCGGCGACCGAATCGCCCAACTCATCGTTATGCCGGTGGCGAAGGCGCGGTTTGTGCCCGTTGACAGGCTTCCCGGGAGCCACCGAGGCGAGTCAGGCTTCGGTTCCACCGGATACAGCGCACCCAAGTCAGGAGAATCAGCGTGAGCGATAACGCCAGCGACGGAAACGCCAGCGACGGAAACGGCAGCAACGGAAACGGCAGCGGCACCGAATTCGACAGCGAGGCCGAGTTCGTCGGCGCGAGTGGCGACCCGGTCGACACCGATGCGAAGTCGGCGCCGATCGGCCGTGAGGTCGACGGCCCGCTCGATGAGAGCGAAGCAGGCGCCGTTCGTCCCTACGTCGACCTCGGCGGAGTGAAGATCGTTCCCCGCGCCGACCTGCAACTGCGCCTCGAAGTGGAGGAGGGGAGCAAGCGCGTCGTCGCCGTCGGGCTCGACTACGCCGGCTCCTCGCTACAGGTGCAGCCGTTCGCGGCCCCGCGCTCGAGCGGGCTGTGGAATGAGATCCGTGCGCAGATCGTCGACCAGATTCACAAGCAGGGCGGAACGACGAAAGTCTCCGACGGTCCGTTCGGGCCGGAAGTGCTCGCCGAGATACCCGTGACCGCCGCCGGGCAGTCGGGCACCCGGCTCGCGCGATTCGTCGGCGTTGACGGGCCGCGCTGGTTTCTGCGCGGCGTCATCGCGGGCGACGGTGCGGTCGATGCGGCCGCCGCGGAGAAGGTCGAAGACCTCTTTCGCAGCATCGTCGTCGTGCGCGGCACCACGCCGATGCCCCCGCGCGACCTGATTCCGCTGCACCTGCCCGCCGCTGCGGTCGCCACGGCCGGCGAGTCGGCACCGGAGCCCTCCGGGACCGTTTGAGACTCGGAACGGACACCACGATGACCGACGACAGCGGCAGCACGCCGGACCCCACCTTCTCGCAGGCCTTCGCCGCCGCGGCGCAGAAGGCCGGCATCGCCCAGGTGACCCCCGGCGAGGTGCCGACACCGCGGGCCCTGCTCGCGGCGATCGGCGGGGTGCGCGGGCTGGTCGAGTCGATCCTGCCCGGCTTCGCCTTCCTCGTGCTGTTCACCCTCACGCACGAACTCGTCGTCTCGGTGCTCGTGCCCGTGGGCATCGCGCTGCTGTTCGTTGTCGCCCGCGCCGTCACGAAAACGAATGCGACCACCGCCCTCGCCGGCGCGCTCGGCGTCGGGCTCACGGCCCTGCTGGCGATCCTCACCAACAGGCCGGAGGACAACTTCCTGCCGGGCATCATCATCAACGCCGTCTCGGTGACCGTTCTGCTCGTGAGCCTCGCGGTGCGCTGGCCGCTCATCGGCGTCATCGTGGCGCTCATCGCGAACGACGGCGGCGAATGGCGCACCGACCGTGCCAAGCGCAAGGTGCTCACCGTGGCGACCTGGCTCTGGGTGGGCCTGTTCGGGCTGCGACTCGCCGTTCAGGTGCCGCTCTACCTGACCGAACGGGTCGACTGGCTCGCGGGCACGAAGCTGCTCATGGGCGTGCCGCTATACGCCGGGCTCCTGTGGGTCACCTGGCTCCTCGTGCGAACCGTGTACTCGAGCAACCCGGCCCCTGCCGCAGACACGGGCGCCCGGTAGGGAGTGCCGCCGCGGCATCCGTAAAGTCTCTTGATGTCGAGATACATATACTGGATCCAACGGGTTCTCGCCCCCTGACCGATGGCGCAACGCAGGCTTAGGCTTGCCTTGCTGGCATCCGGTGAGGCTGACAGCGAGGATGAACCTTAGGTCAGCAAGGGAGACGACACATGTCCGCAGTAAACAGCTTTGATTCCAGGGACACTCTGAAGGTCGGTGCGACCGACTACGAAGTCTTCAGGATCGATCGCGTCGCCGGTCACGAGAAGCTTCCATTCAGCCTCAAGGTCCTGCTCGAGAACCTCCTCCGCACCGAAGACGGTGCCAACGTCACCAAGGGCCAGATCGAGGCCCTGGGCTCCTGGGTTCCCACCGCGGACCCCGACACCGAGATCCAGTTCTCCCCGGCCCGCGTGGTCATGCAGGACTTCACCGGCGTTCCCTGCATCGTCGACCTCGCAACCATGCGCGAAGCCGTCGTCGGGCTCGGAGGAGACCCCACCAAGATCAACCCTCTGTCGCCCGC
>JAODAY010000317.1 GCA_025463665.1 Microbacteriaceae bacterium | reverse complement strand
CTCGGTCTGCGCTCCTTCCTCGAGGAGGGCGGCTTCAGCGCGTTCACGACGAGCTTCGAAGACCTCGGCGGGCTGCGCCAGCTCCCCGGCCTCGCCGTGCAGCGCCTCATGGCCGACGGCTACGGCTTCGGCGGGGAGGGCGACTGGAAGACCGCGGTCCTCATTCGCGCCGCCAAGGTGATGGGTGCGGGCCTCCCCGGCGGCGCATCCCTGATGGAGGACTACACCTACAACCTCGTGCCCGGCGAAGAAGTGATCCTCGGTGCCCACATGCTCGAGATCTGCCCGTCGCTCACAACGAGCAAGCCGAGCCTCGAGATCCACCCGCTGGGCATCGGCGGCCGTGAAGACCCTGTCCGCCTGGTCTTCGACACCGACGCCGGAGCGGGCGTCGTCGTCGCCCTCTCCGACATGCGCGACCGCTTCCGGCTCGTGGCGAACGTCGTGGAGGTCGTCGACCTACCCGCACCGCTGCCGCACCTCCCCGTCGCCCGCGCCGTGTGGAAGCCGGCTCCCGATCTCGCCACCTCGGCGACCGCCTGGCTGACCGCCGGTGCGGCGCACCACACCGTGATGTCGACCGCGATCGGCGTCGACGCCTGGGAAGACTTCGCCGAGATGGCACGCACCGAGCTGCTCGTCATCGACGAGTCCACTACGACCCGCTCCTTCGCGCGCGAGGTCAAGTGGAACGCAGCCTACTACCGCCTGGCCCAGGGGATCTGACCCACCAACTTGCCGGGGTCGGCCTTTCGGCCCCGACGGGCACCCTCTTATTGGACAAGACGGGTGACAGCACCAGACAAAGATGTCCAACAAATTGAAAGGAACACACAGTGAAGAAGAGAGCAGTTCTGTCGCTCATCGCCGCTGGCGCAATGGTCGCGAGCCTCGCGGCTTGCTCGTCCGACTCGGGCGGAGAATCCGGCAGCGGAGACGGCGCACTCATCGGTGTAGCAATGCCGACGAAGTCGTCTGAGCGTTGGATCGCCGACGGCAAGGCCGTCAAGAAGGCACTGGAGGACCAGGGCTACAAGGTCGACCTCCAGTACGCCGAGGACGACATCCCGACCCAGGTCAACCAGATCGAGAACATGATCACGAAGGGCGCCGAGGCGCTCATCATCGCCTCGATCGACGGCACCACGCTGACCAACATCCTGCAGGATGCAGCAGACGCCGAGATCCCCGTGATCGCCTACGACCGTCTGCTCATGGACACCGAGAACGTCGACTACTACGCGACGTTCGACAACAAGCTCGTCGGTAACCAGCAGGGCTGGTCGGTTCTCCACGGCCTCGGCCTGACCGAGCTCGACGGCACCCCGATCGAGGGCGCTCCCGCCGGACCGTTCAACATCGAGCTGTTCGCCGGCTCGCTCGACGACAACAACGCCTTCTTCTTCTTCGATGGCGCCATGGAGGTTCTCCAGCCCTTCATCGACAACGGAACGCTCGTTGTCGGAAGCGGCCAGACGACCATCGAGCAGGCAGCAACCCTCCGTTGGGACGGTGAAACCGCACAGAGCCGCATGGAGGACCTGCTGACGGCCAACTACTCCGACGACACCAAGGTCAACGCTGTCCTCTCGCCGTACGACGGCATCTCCCGCGGAATCATCGGCGCCCTCACCGACGCCGGCTACACCAAGGGCGACGCATGGCCGGTCATCTCCGGCCAGGACGCCGAGATCGACTCGGTCAAGGCGATCAACGAGGACGAGCAGTACGCGACGATCTTCAAGGACACCCGCGAGCTCGCCAAGAAGGCCGCCACCATGGCCATCGCGGCGCTCAACGGCGACGAGGTCGAGGTCAACGACGAGTCGACGTACAACAACAACGTCAAGGACGTGCCGTCCTACCTGCTGCAGCCCGAGACCGTGGTCAAGGACAACATCAAGGAAGCACTGATCGACACCGGTTACTGGACCGAAAAAGAGGTCAACGGCTAACACCCGTTCCCTTCTTCACCGTATAACCGCAGCGCGCTGGTGCCGGGGTTCCGACTCCGGCACCAGCATCGCGCACCATCTGTACCCAGCAGCGACATACCCAGCACAGACATAGGAAGCCGGCACAACAGTGACCACGAACATCCTGGAAATGCGGTCGATCACGAAGACCTTTCCCGGCGTGAAAGCCCTGCAGAACGTCACCCTCGAGGTGGCACGGGCCGACATTCACGCCATCTGCGGTGAGAACGGTGCCGGCAAGTCGACCCTCATGAAGGTCCTCTCCGGCGTCTACCCGCACGGCACATACGACGGCGACATCGTCTTCGAAGACGAGGTCGTCGAGTTCCGCGACATCCGTGACAGCGAAGCCCGTGGCATCGTCATCATCCATCAGGAACTCGCCCTCAGCCCCTACCTCTCGATCGCCGAGAACATCTTCCTCAACAACGAGGTCAAGGGCGGCTCCGGCCTCATCGACTGGAACAAGACGAACCAGGAAGCGGCCAAGCTGCTCGCCCGGGTCGGCCTGCGCGAAAACCCGACGACGAAGATCATGGACATCGGCGTCGGCAAGCAGCAACTCGTGGAGATCGCGAAGGCGCTGTCGAAGCGCGTGAAGCTGCTCATCCTCGACGAGCCGACCGCCGCGCTCAACGACGAGGACTCGGCGCACCTGCTCGACCTCATCCTGCACCTCAAGGAGCAGGGCATCACGTCGATCATCATCTCGCACAAGCTCAACGAGATCAAGAAGATCGCCGACACGGTGACGGTCATCCGCGACGGCAAGACCATCGAGACGATCGCCAAGGCGGATGTCACGGAAGACCGCATCATCAAGGACATGGTCGGTCGCGACCTCGAACACCGTTACCCCGACCACACGCCGCACATCGGCGACGAGATACTGCGCGTGGAGAACTGGACGGCACACCACCCCCAGGACCCCAACCGCGTCGTGGTCGACAACGTGAACATCAACGTGCGTCGTGGCGAGATCGTCGGCATCGCCGGGCTCATGGGTGCCGGCCGCACCGAATTCGCGATGAGCCTCTTCGGTCGCAGCTACGGTTCGCGCATCTCGGGCAAGGTTTTCAAGAACGGCGTCGAGATCAAGACGCGCACGGTGTCGGAGGCGATCGCCAACGGGCTCGCCTACGCGACCGAGGACCGCAAGACCTTCGGACTCAACCTCATCGAAGACATCAAGCGCAACGTCTCGATGTCGTCGCTCGGAAAACTCGCGAAATTCGGCCTCGTGAACGACAACGAGGAATTCAAGATCGCGAACGAATACCGCTCGAGCATGAACATCAAGGCGCCCAGCGTGATGGCGAAGACCGGCAAGTTGAGCGGTGGAAACCAGCAGAAGGTCGTTCTGAGCAAGTGGATCTACTCGGATCCCGACGTGCTGATTCTCGACGAGCCCACCCGCGGCATCGACGTGGGCGCGAAGTACGAGATTTACACGATCATCAACCGCCTCGCCGCGGCGGGCAAGGGCGTCATCGTCATCTCCTCGGAGCTGCCGGAGCTGCTCGGCATCTGCGATCGCATCTACGCCCTCTCGGAGGGCACGATCACCGGGGAGCTGCCCATCGCGGAAGCGAACCCCGAGTCCCTCATCAAACTCATGACCATGGAAAAGTCCAGCTAGCTGCGGCTGGTTCGGATAAGGAGACGTTTCCCAATGACTGACAAAGACAAGACGCTCACGGCCGAGCGGCCCGCGACGAGAATCGCGGCATCGCTCAGCCACATCGTGGCTGACCTCGGCAAAAACGGCATCTTCCTCGCGCTCATCGCGGTGGTCGTGCTGTTCCAGATCCTGACCGTCGGCATCCTGCTGCGCCCGCAGAACATCTCGAACCTCATCGTTCAGAACGGGTACATCCTGATCCTCGCGATCGGCATGGTCATGGTGATCGTGGCAGGCCACATCGACCTCTCGGTCGGTTCGGTCGCGGCCTTCATCGGCGCAGTGTCGGGCGTGCTCATCAGGGACGCCGGTTTCGACTGGTGGCTCGCAATCGTGGTGTCGCTGCTCGTCGGTGCGCTCGTGGGTGCCTGGCAAGGATTCTGGATCGCCTACGTGGGCATACCGGCGTTCATCGTGACGCTCGCCGGGATGCTCATCTTCCGCGGCCTCGCCCTCGTCGTGCTCGGCAACACCAACATCGGCTCGTTCCCCGACCAGTACCGCGCGCTCGGCAACGGCTTTCTCACCGACCTCTTCGGCGAGTTCGAGGTCGACCCGTTCACGCTCATCATCGGTGTCGTCGCGATCGTCGCGTACGTCGTGCAGCAGTTCCGCACCCGATCGGGCCGCCAGAGCTACGCGCAGGACGTCGAGCCCTTCGCGTGGTTCATCGGCAAGATCGTGCTCATCAGCGTCGCGATCTTCGCAATCTCCTGGGCTCTGGCCAGCTTCAAGGGAATCCCGATCACCCTCATCGTGCTCGCCGTTCTCGTGCTCTTCTACGGCATTCTGACGAACCGCAGCGTGTTCGGCCGACACATCTACGCGATCGGCGGCAACCGTCACGCGGCGGAGCTGAGCGGCGTCAAGACGAAGAAAGTCGACTTCTTCATCTTCGTCAACATGGGGTTCCTCGCGGCTCTCGCCGGGCTGGTGTTCACGGCACGTCTCAACCTCGCCGGCCCGAAGGCAGGTGACGGCTTCGAGCTCGAGGCCATCTCCGCGGCCTTCATCGGTGGCGCCGCGGTGCAGGGTGGAGTCGGCACGATCGCCGGAGCCATCATCGGCGGCCTCATCATCGGTGTGCTCAACAACGGAATGTCGATCCTCGGCATCGGAATCGAGTGGCAGCAGGCGGTGAAGGGCCTCGTGCTCCTCCTCGCCGTGGCCTTCGACGTCTACAACAAGCGCCGGGCGGGCGGACGCTGAGCGTCAGCCCCACGCAGCGACAAGCCCCGCCCGTCTCACGACGGGCGGGGCTTGTTGTTTCTCCTCGGCCCTGCGAATGAGAACCCTCACAATAAGCGGCGGCGAGTGGAGCCGTGCCATCCGCTCAGCCGGCCTGAATCTCGCGGCAGACAGCGGAAATACCGGCTTGTGCGTTACCCAACCGTTACCAAGAGCCCTTGTCGCGCTCGAAATGTGAACGCTAACATCACAACCAACCAGAACGAACTGGTCGGCCGAAAAGCCACACCGCATGGCCGAAGAATACTGAACGAAGGAGTTTGGTTCTATGAAAAAGTTCATGGGAGTCGCAGCCGTCGGGGCACTGCTCATCGCCCTCGCCGGTTGTGCCGGTGGCAGCGCAGGCGGAGGCGACGAGGCCGGTGGCGGCGGGGACGAACTCGTGGTCGGGTTCTCGCAGGTCGGCGCGGAGAGCGGGTGGCGCACGGCGAACACCATCTCGATTCAGGACGCATTCACGGACGCGGGCTACGAGCTGAAGTTCTCCGACGCGCAGGGCAAGCAGGAGAACCAGATCAAGGCGATCCGGTCGTTCATCCAGCAGCAGGTCGACGTGATCGCCTTCTCGCCGGTCGTCGAATCCGGCTGGGACACCGTGCTCAAGGAGGCGAAGGACGCCGGCATCCCCGTCGTGCTGACCGACCGCTCCGTCGACTCGGAGGACGACTCGCTCTACGAGTCGTTCCTCGGCTCCGACTTCATCGCCGAGGGCGAGAAGGCGGGGGAGTGGGTAGCAACGGAGTTCGCCGACGCCGACAAGGTCACCATCGTCGAGCTGCAGGGCACGACCGGGGCGGCCCCCGCCAACGACCGCGCGGAGGGTCTGCGCAACGTCATCGGTGACGACGCCAAGTTCGAGATCGTCGCGAGCCAGACCGGTGACTTCACCCGCGCCGGCGGCAAGCAGGTCATGGAGGCCTTCCTCAAGTCCAACCCCGACATCGACCTCGTCTACGCCCACAACGACGACATGGGGCTCGGCGCGATCGAGGCCATCGAGGCCGCGGGCATGACGCCGGGAACCGACATCAAGATCGTCACGGTCGACGCCGTGAAAGACGGCATGACGGCACTCTCCGAGGGCAAGATCAACTTGATCGTGGAGTGCTCGCCCCTTCTCGGGCCGCAGCTGGTCGAGATCGCCGAGAAGGTGGCCGCCGGAGAAGAAGTCGAAAAGCGTATCGTGACCGAAGAGACGACCTTCACCCAGGAAGAGGCGACAGCGGCATTGCCCGACCGCCAGTACTAGCACCAGCAGCCGCACAGTTCGGGCCCGTCGCACCATCGGCGGGCCCGACCCGCTTCTCCAGTCCCCGCCCTGACACTCAATGAAGAGGACAGCGAATGACCACATCGCCCACGGCGAGCAGGCACGCGGATGCCTCGG
>JAODAY010000272.1 GCA_025463665.1 Microbacteriaceae bacterium | reverse complement strand
GGAACCGCCGAAGATGGTGAAGTCATGGCTGTAGACCGCGACCTGGCGTCCGTGGATGGTGCCGAGCCCCGTCACGACGGCGTCGCCGTATGGACGCTTCTTCTCCATGCCGAACGCGTGGGTGCGGTGACGCACGAATTCGTCGAGCTCGACGAATGAGCCGTGATCGAGCAGCTCCTCGATGCGCTCGCGCGCCGTCTTCTTACCGCGGGCGTGCTGCTTCTCGATTGCCGTCTCACCGCTCGCGGTCACGGCCTCGTGGTAGCGCACCTTGAGATCGGCGAGCTTGCCGGCGGTCGTGTACATGTCGTTGCTGGGGGCGTCAGGAGTCACGGGTTTCACTCTACTGCGCAGTCTTTGGCCCGGACCGTTGGTGAATACCTACAGAAAGACATGTCACGTCTTTCACAGCGGGCATGCGGGGCCGCTCCGCTCTCGCGTCGTCGCCGCTCGATAGCCTTGGCGTATGCACCTTCCCCTCAGTGCGGCGCAGGCCGAGCGACTGCTGGTTCTCGACTCGACGGGGTCGACCAACGATGATCTCGTCGCCGCGGCATCCGTCGGCCATGAACCGCACTTCTCCGTCATCGCGACCGGCAGCCAGACCTCGGGCCGTGGCCGACTCGGGCGCGTCTGGGTCGCCGAGCCCGGCGCGAGCCTCGCCGTCTCTGTGCTGCTGCGGCCGGTGCTGCCGGACGGGGAGCCGCTCACCGCCGATCGGTTCGGCTGGCTCCCGCTTGTCGCGGGGCTCGCGATGACGCGCGCGGTGTGGTCGCTCGTCGACGACGAGGCCCGCGTGGGCCTCAAATGGCCGAACGACGTGCAGATCGACGGACTCAAGGTCGCCGGCATCCTCGCCGAGCTGCTGCCCGCGGGCGACGGCGTCGTGATGGGGGCCGGCCTCAACCTGTCACTCACGACGGAGCAGTTGCCCACCCCGGTCTCGACCTCTCTCGCGCTCGCCGGCGTCACGCTGCGAGGCGATGAGCTCGCGGATGTCGCGCTCGCCGCGTATCTCGAGGCCCTCCGCGATCTCAGCAATCGTTTCGTAGCCGCGGGGGCCGATGCGGCGCTCGCGGGCATCGGCCGCGAGCTCGCGGCGGCGTGCTCGACGATCGGCGCGCGGGTACGGGTGGAACTGCCGGACGGACGCTCATTCACCGGCCTGGCGACCGGCATCGACGACACGGGGCGCCTGCTCGTGCGCCGCTCCGTGGACGGGACGAGTCAGGCTGTCGCCGCGGGCGACGTGACACATCTGCGGTATGAATGAGGCATGTCCACTGAGGCCAGGGTGCCGGAAGCCGTAATCGCGCGACTGCGCCCCCACGGCCGCGCCCTGTTCTGGCCGAATCTCGCCCTCATCGCGATTCTCGGGGTCGGCGGGTACTTCTTCGGCACCTTCGCCGAGCCGTGGCAGAACTACGCGGTGCTCGGCGCGGTGGTTGTTCTCGTGCTGCTGCTCTGGCTGCTGCCCGTGCTCGCCTGGCTCGGCCGGCACTACACGATCACCACGAGGCGCATCGTGCTGCGCAGCGGGTTCTTCGTGCGCGTGCGCCAGGAGCTGCTGCACAGCCGCGGCTACGACGTGACGGTGCGCAAGAACGCGGTGCAGAGTCTCTTCCGCAGCGGCGACGTGTTCATCAACACCGGGCTCGACCACCCCATCGTGCTGCGCGACGTTCCGACTGCGGATCTCGTGCAGGCGGCGCTGCACGACCTCATGGAGCTCAGCCAGAACCCGGTGGCGGCTCGACGTCAGCAGGAGCAGTCGGCGACCGACGGCGAAAGCTCCGCGTGGGGCATGCGCTAGAGAGAGCGGGCGGCCTCGCGGGCGGCTCCGTCGTGCGCCGGCGCGCGCTCGCCGACGTGGTGCGGCACGCCCACGGGCGGCCGACGGGTGGCTCTGGGGCGGTGCTCGCCGAAGACCCACAGGCGATAGAAGGTGAAGCGGAAGGCGGTTCCGAGCACGAGCCCGACGACGTTCGTCGAGACGTTGTCGGCGAAGGCGCTCGTGTAGCCGAGCGCGTAGTGGGATATCCACAGGCAGCCGAGGGCGATGAGCATCCCGCCGATGCTCACGAGCGCGAACTCGGCGGCCTCGAGAATCCAGTGCGGCCGGCGGACCTTCCCGAACGTCCAGTAGCGGTTGCCGAGCCAGTTGGCGACGATCGCGAGCGACGTCGAGATGATCTTGGCGATCACCGGACCCTCGTGCATCGCTTCGGGGCTGAGCACGGTGAGGCGCAGGAGGTTGAACACCCCGACGTCGATGGCGAGCCCGACGAGCCCGACGAGCCCGAAGCGCCCGAACTGGGCGATCACAGCGCGCATGCATCCAGCCGATCGGTTTGTGCGGCTCGATTGCGAGCACTGCCAGTGGGTAAGCGAAGATAGGGTTGATCGAGGTGGCAGTCTAACCGCCTCACAATTGCGCTCCGCTGGGAATCGACCCCGGGCGTTGTTGGGCCGCACGGAACAACCAGGAGTGAAACTGATGTCAAGAACCGTCGGAGTCATCGGTGGTGGGCAGCTCGCCAGGATGATGATTCCCGCAGCGATCAACCTCGGCATCACGATCCGCGTGCTCGCGGAGCGGCCGGACGAACCCGCGGCCCTCGCGGTGACGGCCCTCGGCGATTACCGCAACCTCGACGATGTGCTCGCCTTCGCCGAGACGGTCGACGTGGTCACCTTCGACCACGAGCACGTTCCGCAGCACATTCTCGGCGAGCTGGTCGCGCGCGGCGTCACCGTGCACCCCGCACCGGACGCCCTGCTCTACGCACAGGACAAGCTGCTCATGCGCGAGCGTCTCTCCGCACTCGGCGTGCCCGTGCCCGACTGGGCGCGCGTGCGGAGCGTCGACGAGCTCGCCGCGTTCCTCGCCGACCACGGCGGCACGGGCGTTCTTAAGACCGCGACGGGCGGCTACGACGGCAAGGGTGTCCGGGTCGTCCACAGCGCAGTCGACGCCGCCGACTGGTTCGAGTCGGCCGACGGGTCGGCACTGCTCGTCGAGGAGCTCGTCGATTTTCGCCGGGAACTCGCCCAGCTCGTCGCCCGGCGCCCGAGCGGTGAACTGGTGCTCTGGCCGGTGGTCGAGTCGGTGCAGCGCGGCGGCGTGTGCGCCGAGGTCATCGCACCCGCCCCCAATTCGGCGGGCAAGCTGGCGGATGTCGCGGCCGACATCGCCACTACGATCGCCGAGTCACTCGGGGTCACCGGTGTGCTCGCGGTGGAACTGTTCGAGACGACCGACGACCGCCTCCTCGTCAACGAGCTCGCCATGCGCCCGCACAACACCGGG
>JAODAY010000222.1 GCA_025463665.1 Microbacteriaceae bacterium | reverse complement strand
GTCGTGGTCGTCGCGGTCGAAGAACTCGCGGCTTCCGGACTTCGCCAGGCCCCGGCTGATCATGTAGCCGATGGTGAGGAGCGTCGCGTAGAACCAGACGCTGTCAGCGCCGAAGCCCTGTCCGTCTTCGCCGTTGTCGACGACCGCCGAAGCGATGAACATCGCGATCAGAATGACGACGTAGGCGATGAACTCGGTGGTCTTGAAGGCTGCTTTGGTCTCGGTGGAGAGGCGAGAGACGCGGCCGTTGTTGGAGGTGTTGCTCATGTTGTGTCCCTCTTTCTATGCGGTGTTGATTGGGAGGCGCGGGTGCGCCGCAGGCAATGTAAGCAGTTCCCATAAAGATGCAAGAATTTCGCGTTCCCTATTGCATTGACGGGCTTGATGAGCCATAGAACTCGGCGTCGGAGTGGGGGCGAGCCCGCACACGGCACCCTAGAGTGGCAACGTGGTGCATTCCCGGCTGAGCGTCCCCCTGCTGTCCCGGCAGGAGCTCGCACTCGTCGCCGTCACCGCCGTCTGGGGTGCAACGTTCCTCGTCGTCCACATCGCCGTCCAGTACAGCGGACCCTGGTTCTTTGTCGGCATGCGGTTCATCGCCGCCGGCCTCATCAGCGCTGTCATGTTCATGCGCGTGCTCCGGGGCATGACCTGGAAGGACATCGGGGCCGGAACGGCGATCGGCGTGATGATCTTCTTCGGCTACGGGCTGCAAACCGTGGGGCTGCAGACCATCAACAGCAGCACTTCCGCATTCATCACTGCTCTGTACGTTCCGCTAGTCCCGATCCTGCAGTGGATTGTCTTCCGCAAGGCGCCACGACTGCTCGCCTGGATTGGCGTCGTCTTCGCCTTCGTTGGCCTGGTCTTCGTCGCCGACCCGGGCAGGGTCGGCTTCGCGTTCGGCCCGGGCGAAGTCGCGACTCTAGTCAGTACGCTGCCAATCGCCGCAGAAATAATCCTCATCGGTCTATTCGCAGGCAAGGTGAACCTCGGCCGGGTGACCGTCGTGCAGCTGCTTGTTGCCGGGCTGCTCGGTTTCGTCACCATGCCGATCGTCGGAGAGGCGCCGCCGACATTCTCCTGGATCTGGGTGGCCGCCGCGGTCGCCCTCGGGGCCGCGAGCTGCGTCATCCAGCTCACGATGAACTGGGCCCAGCGATCGGTTTCGCCCACGCGAGCGACAATCATCTACTCTGCCGAACCGGTGTGGGCGGCCATCATCGGCCGCGTCGCCGGCGATCGATTGCCCGCTATCGCGATCGTCGGGGCCGCACTCATCGTGACTGGGGCCCTTGTGAGCGAGCTGAAGCCCCGCAGACGCGTCCATACGAGTGCAGACGAGCGTTCAGTGGTCACCGCCATGGAGCACTGACCGACTGGCGCGCGTCATCCGGTCGGGTGTCCCGGCCGCGCAGCCATATCGAGCACCTTGTCGATGGCCTCGGCGTAGTGGGACAACAACAAGCGGCCGTTCAGCTGATCGGTTGCCATCCGAAAGATCAACGCGCGGATGGCATGTTGGGGGAATTCCGGATCGGGGCTTATTCGCTCGAGAAGGGACAGCGGTGCGTTCTCGAAGCACACGGCATCGATCGCGACGATGGCAACCGAGTATGCGAGGGGCCGCCAATAGATCGTCGGGTCGATGACAGCGGGTGACATGTCGGGGCTGAACAGCACGTTGCCGGTGAGGTCTCCGTGGATGATTCCCGGTGCGCCCGTGGTTGGTCGCCGGGCCTGCATCAACTCCGCGACCCGCGGAGCATCCTGCACCGATGGCTCGTCGCACTCCTCCCATGCGAACCGGTCCGAACGCGCCCAGGCATGATCACGCTCATCCAGAAAGGAGGGCCGGTCGACATTGACGAAGCACGCCGCGAACTCGGACGCCACCGCTGCGATGTCGGACCACCTCCCGACGATTCGTTCGCCCGCCAGAAACGGAAACGCCGTCCATCCGTCGATGGCGAGCTGCCCGGAGCGGCTTGCCAGTGGCATGCTTATTCGGATCGTGTCACGGGTCGCGATGCGGAGACCGGCTTCGTGCAGCCAGCGCAGTTCCTGCACCCCAACGTCGGCTGGCTTCAGCGTCAGATCACCGGCACGCCAGGCTGCGCCGCGGCCCCCGGCGAGCTTGACGACGGGTTCGGAGACGCCGAAAGCGGCAAGCACTTCGACGGTGGGACGCATGGCGTGACGATAGCGGCAAGTGTGCGCGAAAGCCAAGCTGTCGTTCCGATTCCCCTCTCGCGACCCTTTCCTTCTAGGGGGTGTCGTTCTGCTCGTTCAGGCCAAGCCGCTGCAGCTGCCAACGATGCACGTCGGGCAGCCACTCCAACGGGGCCGACGGGCCGACTCGCGGGTCGTCGACTGCAGCGCCGCCTCGCAGTGCCTGCACGTATGCGCGATCCTGTTCGATTCGGGCGCGCAGCTGCACAGCGCTGCCGACCGAGCCGTGGCCGGGGATGACGACGTCAACGTCGCCCGCCACGCCCTCGAACAGCCGCAGGGCCGCAAGATAGTCGTCGACCGGGTTCGCCGCCCCCAGGTCGAGGAACGGCATCAGGATGTCAGAGAGCATGTCGCCCGCGATCAGGACGCCGCGCTCCTCGACCAGCAGCGCCGCATGGCCCGGGGCGTGGGCCCGGTGCTCGATGATGCGCACCGCGGGGCCGTCCCAGGGAACCCGCGTCGCATCGGCGGGCAGACCGGTGATGAGACCCAGCAGTCCCATCGGTATCTCGTCGGCGTGCTCCGGCGGTAGTACCTCGGCGACCTGCGCCGTCCAGTCCTCGTGTGACAGCAGGTCTCGGGTGGACGCCGCGCAGCGGGCCGTGCCGTACCGGGGTGCGGCGCCGAAGTCCGGGTGCCACAGCACGTGGTCCCAATGAGGATGCGTGGAGAAGCCCGCCACAACGGGCTGCCCCGACTCGCGCAGGTCGTGCGAGAGGGCGGCCATCTCGTCGACGGTTATGCCGGGGTCGATGAGCAACACACCGCCCCGGCCCTGCACGACAACGGCATTGCTCTGGAGGAACGCGCTTTCGTGAACGAAAACGCCCTCGGCGACTCGCCTCAGCATGCGAAACCATCCAGCGACATCGTGAAATACCGGTGCTCGGTGTGCGGCGTCATGTCGTTCATTCGTCGGCTCCTGTTCCTATTCGATTGGTGGTGATGTTGTCCTTCAGCCCAGAGCCATGGCGGCAGCTGCGACAGTGCAGATGCCGATGCCCGTTCGCTGGCCGACGGTGACCCTCTCCCCGAGAAGCCCTGCCGCGAGCAGCACCGTGACGGCCGGGTAGAGCGAGTCGAGGACTCCGGCGATCCCGAGGCCGGTCGCTCCGCTGGCGGCCACGATCGTCAGCACTATGCGGCCACGGGCGAACCCGCGAAACAGAAAGATGCTGCCGGTCGCCGAGCCGACTCCGGCCAGGAGTGCCCACGCGAAGTCCAGCGTGACCGGACTACCCGGCAGCGTCAGGCCGGCCACGAGCATGACGAGCGCACCGGCGCTCTGCCCGACCAGCACAACCTGCCACGAGGAGTACCGGCGCGAACCGACGCCGCCGATGAAGTCCGCGGAGCCGTACGCAAGAGCCGATGCACGTACCAGGAGGATGCCGACGTTCATGGCATCGAGTCTGGCGGCGATGTGGTCCGGATTACAGGTCCGCCCAATGACCCAAAGAGTGGACCATTCGGTGTAATGGTCGCATGACCGTGAAGTGGGCACGCGGTGGCCCTGCAGACACGGCCAGTTCCCGGCAGCGCTTCGGCTACGTCCTCGTCGTCCCGGCTAGTCGAGATCGATTTCAAGTACGGCATCCCAATCGCGACTAGTCCCGGTGAAGTGGAGCTCTACGAGTGTGTTGCTTTAGAAATGAGGTGGCGCACTTCACGGAGGTGATCTTCCATGGCTTGGCGCGCGGCGAGCCCGTCGTGAGCCTGAACGGCGTCGCAAATGGCGCGGTGGCCGCGGACGGACATGCGACGCCCTTCTTTGGTCGCGTGGGAGTGCTGGCGCACTTCGTTAGTCCATTCTCCCGCCATCATGAGCAATGCTGTAAGGAGCGGGTTCTGGGCGGCCCTTGCTAGCAGAAGGTGAAACTCCACGTCCAGACGCAGCGACTCTGCCTGGAGCAGGTTTTCGTGCGATTGCTCGAGAACGTTGCGCAGTTGCAGAAGGTTGGCGGGTGTCGCGCGGGTTGCGGCGAGTCCGGCTACAGATGGCTCGATGATCGAACGAAGCTCTGCTGCGTGATCTCCTTCTGTCTCCCCGGCGGACAAGGCAAGAAGCTCGAGGACACCAGCCGTGGGGGGCAGCACCACTGTGCCGCGACCCTGCACTCGGGAAATGAGGTGTTTCGACTCGAGCTCGTGCATTGCCTCCCGCAGCGACGAGCGGGACACCGACATCGAGGCTGCGAGCTCACGCTCCGAAGGCAGTTTGGTCCCCGGGCGGATCTCCCCTGTAGCGATGAGTCGCTCCAAATGGGCGGCAAGCACCACTGACACGCTCTCCGAGTGTCTTCTCAGAGGCGGTATTCCCGTCTCAGCCGATCCGTCCAACATTGGCCCTCCGCTCCGCGACGATGCATGAAGCCTATCCAGCTTGCTCCAGCATAGGCCTGATGGTCTGACCACTCTGACGTGAATCCGTCAGACGTTTCCGGCAAATTAAGACCCCGTTACGAGTTCCCACAAAATCTCGTCGACCCTTCGGCCCCGGTTTAGCGTGGGGCTCATTGGTCCGACCATCCGACCTTTGCGAATCACTCTCCGCCTCGTCCGCATCAACGAAAGGAATCCCGTGAAGGGCACCCGTCAGATTGCATTGCTCACCATCCCCGTCTCCATCGCGCTGCTCGCCGGTTGCGCCTCGACATCTGCTGCCACAGCTGGCAACGGTGAAGGCGACTATTCCGACCTCGCGGCCTCCGAAGCATGCGTGGACCTGCGAGCGGAATACCCTGACCTCGACGGAGAGACGCTGACCAACGCGATCAATCCCTACACGCCGGGCTACGAAACGATCAACCCCGACAACCCTTCCGAATATCAGGGGTTCGACATCGATCTCGGTAACGCCTTGGCCGCCTGCCTCGGTTTCAGCAACGATTATGTAGCCGTCGGCTTCGCCGAGCTCATCCCTACCGTGGCGAGTGGGCAGGCCGACTGGATTCTCTCCAACCTGTACGCAACCGAGGTGAGGGCGGCCGGCGGCGTTGACTTCATCAGCTATTCAAAAGTCTTCGATGGAATTCTGGTCGCCA
>JAODAY010000182.1 GCA_025463665.1 Microbacteriaceae bacterium | reverse complement strand
GTGCTGACCGAGAGGGGCGTCGAATTCTTCGCCGACGCCAAGCGGCAGCTGGAGAAGTCGGCGGCGTCCGCGCGCGCGAACGTCGCCGCGCCCGGCGGCAAGGCCAAGGCCTCCAAGGGCAAGGGCCGCGCGCCGGCCGTCAAGGGCGAACGCAAACCGGGCAAGCGCCGCCAGTCCCGCTGACCTCCGAGGCCGCCCCGCCGTCGGTCTCACGAACGACTCGGCTCGCGCGGTCGGCCCGAACTGTCAGGCCACGAGAGCGGGCGAGATCCCCATGGCGACGGCGGTCAGTTCGACCGAGCGCAGCCTGTCGCCGAGATCCTGCGAGGCGTGGGCGATGATCAGTTCGTCCGCCTTCGTTCCCGCCGCGAACCGCTCGAGGTAGTCGCGCACCTCGTCTGGTGTGCCCGCGGCGGTGTACCGCATCATGTTGGCCAACTGTGCGCCCTGCGGAGTGGTCAGGAAGGCGTCGATCTGCTCGTCGGTGTAGTCGGGGGTCGACGGCCCGCGGGAGATCATGCCGCGAACGCGGGAACGCCGCACGACCTCGGCCTGATGCGTCGCGTTGCCCGCGTCATCCGCTGCGATGACGTTGACCGCGACGATGAGGTGGGGCTCCTCGCACTGCACGGAGGGGCGGAAGTCGCGGCGGTAGATCGCCGTCGCCTCCTCGAGCGCGTCAGGCGCGAAATGGGAGGCGAAAGCGTACGGCAGCCCGAGCGCCGCGGCGAGCTTCGCGCCGAACAGCGACGAGCCGAGGATGTAGAGGGGAACGTCGGTGCCCGCGCCGGGAACCGCCTGCACCCCTGGGACCACGGACTCGCCGCGCAGGTAGCCCTGCAGCTCGACGATGTCCTGCGGGAAGCTCTCGGCCGACATCGGATCGCGCCGGAGCGCACGCATCGTCGTCTGGTCGCTGCCCGGGGCGCGGCCGAGGCCCAGGTCGATGCGGTCGGGGTACAGCGTCGCGAGGGTGCCGAACTGCTCGGCGATGACGAGCGGCGAGTGGTTGGGCAGCATGATGCCGCCGGAACCGAGCCGGATGGTCGAGGTGTGCCCGGCCACGTGGGCGATGAGGATGCTCGTGGCTGACGAGGCGATGGTCGCCATGTTGTGGTGTTCGGCGTACCAGACGCGGGTGTAGCCGTGACGTTCCGCCGCCTGCGCGAGTGTGACGCTCGCGCTGAAACTCTCCCGCGCTGTGGAGCCGGGGGCGATGGGGGCGAGGTCGAGGAGGGAGAGCGGAATGGTCATGAAGGGTACAACCGTCGTGCGCCGAAAAACTTCCCGCCGCGCTGCCCGGTGGGCTGGACGCGCCGTCGCCATCGGCGCACAATCAGGAACTATGAACCCTGCCCAGGGTGCTATTCGAACACCCGATCATCGACTACGTGTGTTTGTCAGTTCGACGCTGAAAGAACTCGCCGCCGAGCGACGCGTCGCGCGCGCCGCGATCGAGAGGCTGCACCTCGCGCCCGTGATGTTCGAGCTCGGTGCCCGTCCGCACCCGCCGAGGGAGCTCTACCGCGCCTACCTCCACCAGAGCGACATCTTTCTCGGGCTCTACTCCGAACGCTACGGCTGGGTCGCGCCCGGTGAAACGGTCTCCGGGCTCGAAGACGAGTACAACCTCGCGACCGAGCTGCCCAAACTGATCTACATCAGGGAGGCGGGCGCCGCCCCGCGGGAACCGCGACTGGGCGACCTGCTCGACCGCATCCAGAGCGACGACAGGGCCTCGTTCAAGCGCTTCACGACCGCCTCGGAACTCAAACGGCTCATCGAGGCCGACCTGGCCACGATGCTCGCCGAACGGTTCGACCAGGGTCGCGTGCCTGCGGAGGAACCGCCGGCCCCTCATTTCGCACCGCGTGAACCGTCACTCATCCCGACCCCGCTCACCCCCCTGATCGGACGCGAGCGCGAACGCAGCGCGGTGGAGGCGCTCCTCGACCGCGATTCCGTGCGGCTCGTGACTCTGATCGGCCCTGGCGGCATAGGCAAGAGCCGCCTGGCGATCGACGTGGCAGACCGCCGTCGGGCAGGAGGCCAAGAGGTCGCCTTCATCGACCTGTCGCCGGTGACGGATGCCACGCTTGTGCCGAATGCGATGGCGGAGACCCTCGGCGTGCTCGACACTGGAGACGCCCCGATCGTGCAGAAGCTCACCACCGCGCTGCGGCAGCGCACCCTCACACTCGTTCTCGACAACTTCGAGCAGGTGCTCGCCTCCGCCCCCGCCCTCGTCACGCTGTTGTCGGCCGCGCCTGGTGTGAAGCTCGTCGTCACGAGCCGATCGATCCTGCGGGTGACCGGCGAGTACGCCGTCGAGGTCGGCCCCCTGGCGCTGCCCGACCCGCGCGGGCCGCTCGACCCGGAATCGGCGGCGGCAACTCCGGCCGTCGCACTATTCGTCGAGCGCGCCAGGGCCGTGCGGCCCGACTTCTCCGTAACGCCCGAGAACGTCTCGGCGGTATCCGCCATCTGTGCCGCCCTCGAGGGCGTACCGCTCGCCCTCGAGCTCGCGGCAGCCCGGATCCGGATACTCTCCCCCGCGGCGATGCTCGCGCGACTCGACCGTCGGCTGGCGCTGCTGTCCGACGGCGCGAGGGATCTCCCCTCCCGCCAGCGCACGCTGCGTCGCACGATCGAGTGGAGCACGCAGCTTCTCGGCGTCGAGGAGCAGCGCCTGCTGGCTCGTCTCGGGGTGTTCTCCGGCGGCTTCTCGCTCGACGCGCTCGAGCACCTCTCGGCCAGGATGCCCGACGGCGGCTCCGATCTGCTGACCGCCCTCGGCACCCTCGTCGACAGCAGCCTCGTGCGCGAGCACGACACCGCGGCAAGCCCCCGCTACTCGATGCTCGCGACCGTTCGGGAATACGCGGTGGAGCAGCTCGCGGCATCCGGAGAGTTAGACGCCGTGCGCGAGGCGTACGCCCACTACTTCGTGCAACTCGCCGCGTCGCTCGAACTCGATCTCGAGGGTGCCCGTCAGCGGGAGGTCGTGACGCTGCTCAACGACGAGCGGG
>JAODAY010000155.1 GCA_025463665.1 Microbacteriaceae bacterium | reverse complement strand
CGATCTCGACGCGCTCGCCGCGGCGCTCGGCACCGACGTCGCGCTGGTCACCGTGCTGAGCGCCAACAACGAGGTGGGCACGGTGCAGCCGGTCGACCACATCTCCGCGCTCGCGGCCGCCCACGGGGTGCCCGTGCACGTCGACGCGATCGCGAGCTACGGCTACCTGCCGATCGACTTCCACGATCTCGGCGTCGCCGCGCTGTCCATCTCGGCACACAAGATCGGCGGGCCCGTGGGCATGGGCGCGCTCGTGATCGCCCGGAGCGCCACAGTGGTGCCTCTGTTGCACGGCGGCAACCAGCAGCGCGCGCGCTCCGGCACCCAGGATGTCGCGGGCGCCGTCGCCTTCGGTCTGGCCGCCTCCATTGCGACATCCGCACTCGGGGAGCACGCCGAACGCCTCCGGTCGCTCAGGGACCGGCTCGTCGCCGCCGTCGCCTCGAGCGTGCCGACGGCGATTCTGCGGGGCGACCCCGACCCCGCCGGGCGCCTGCCGGGCAACGCCCACTTCACCTTTCCCGGCTGCGAGGGTGACTCTCTCCTCTTCCTGCTGGATGTCGCGGGCTTCTCGGTCTCGACCGGCTCCGCCTGCCAGGCCGGTGTGCCGGAGGCGTCGCACGTGCTCACCGCGATGGGGCTCAGCGAGTCAGACGCGCGCGGGGCGCTGCGGATGACCCTCGGCGTCGAGACGACGGAGGCCGAGGTCGATGCGTTCGCCGCCGCGCTGCCGGCGGCGGTTGCCCGTGCGTCGCGGGCCGGGCTTGCGGAGCGGGAGCCCACGTTCGGGCGGTGAGCCGCTGAGACCCTGTGCCGCGCGAAACCGGGGGTTGTGCGCCCGGCCGGCGCGGTCCGCGGCCGCTGTTCGTTCGGCGGCTCGCTGCCGGTCAACCGGCAGCGGCGTGCCGATCGGGCAGCGTGGCCCGCCGAACGCGCAGCGGCGCTCCGACAGGGGCGCGGCCGCCCGACGCTACAGCGGGTCAGTGCCGGAGCGCCGCGCGGAACACAGCCGTCGCGCTGCGCCCGGACGCGGCCGCAGCGACGAAGCCGTCCGGGCGCACGAGGAACATCTCCTCGCTCCCGAGCCCCGTCGCACCGGCGCTCTCGAACACGTGACACTCGATCCCGAGCGCCGCTGCGGTTGAGCGTGCCGCCGCGGCGGCCGATCGCGCATAGGTGTGCACCTGCCAGGTCATCGAGCGCAGGCAGTCGTAGTTCTCGCCCGTCCACGGCAGTCGCCGTCCGACGATGGCGCCACGGTGTCCCCCCGACAGGTCGCGCTCCTCGTCGCTCATCCAGTAGTGGATGCGCGTCTGCGACACGTAACCGAACAGCCGGGATGCCGCGCGCAACCGCGGCACGATCCTCGTGCCGAGCGTGGCGACGATCGGCAACAGGCGTCGGCGGAGGAACCGCGCGAGCGGGTGGTCGGAGGTCACGGCGAGGAACGCCCTGTCGGTCGTGGAGACCAGACGCAGGGCGACGGGTCGCCGCTCGGCCTCGAACCGGTCGAGGTAGCCGTCGGTCGCACGACCGGCGAGCACGTCGGCGAGCTTGCAGGCGAGGTTGTGGGCGTCCTGGATGCCCGTATTCATGCCCTGGCCGCCGACGGGCGAGTGCACGTGGGCGGCGTCACCCACGAGAAAGACCGGGCCCTGCCGAAAGTGCACGGCGGAGCGGTGGTGCACGCGGTAGGTGGCGAACCACGCCGTCGCGTCGTAGTCGACGGCGAAGATGTCGTGCAGCGTCGTGCGCACCCGCCGCTCGACGACCTCCGGGTCGGCACGGGGGGTCCACGCGGGTTCCGACGTCGTCGTCTGCTCGTCGTCGTGCCGCACGATGCCGAGCAACCGGTCGTGGCCGCCGGGTCCCATGGGAAAGGTGAGCAGAAAATCCCGAGCCCCGAAGCGCACGTTGATGTGACCGGGGGAGAGGCCGCGCACCCCCAGGCCGTCGGCCACGTAGAAGGTGTGCGCGTTTGTGACGCCCTCGAAGGCGATGCCGAGCGTGGTGCGCACGGCGCTCGACGCACCATCCGCCCCCACGCAGTACCGCGCGCGCACGTCGACCGGCCCGTCCGGGCTGTCGAAGCGGACGCTGACCGGGCGGCCCTGGTCGTCGGGTGATGCGACCTCGAGCGCGGTGAGCCTGTGGTTCCACGCGACGGCGTTGCCACCCTCCTCGAGCGCCCGCGCCAGAATCGTCTCCGTTCTGCTCTGCTCGAGCACATGCACGCGCGGGAACGGGGTGATTCCCCGCCCTAGCGCGCCCAGGGCGACCGGCCGGAACACCGTGCGCTCGTACCCCGGAATGATTGCCTCCGCGTAGTACAACTCCTCGAGCATCGCGGGAGCGAGCCCCAGCTGGTCGTAGACCTCCATCGTGCGCGCCTGCACGGCCAGTGCGCGCGACTCCCTGGTCGGCCCCGACTTCGCGTCGACGATCATGGCCGACACGCCGAGGCGTGCGAGGCAGTTGGCCATGGCCAGACCGGTCGGCCCCGCCCCGATCACGAGTACGTCGACGCTGCGCGGTTCGGCAACACTGCGCTCTTCATCGATACGGCGCTCTTCGTACACACTGCGCTCTGGCATGATTCACGCTCCGTTGCGGCACCGGCACCTGTGCCACTCGCAACTGTGCCACTCGCGTGCGCGCGACGCCATGCCCCACGACCCCAGGCACGGCGCGTTCTTGACGAGCGGATGCCGCGGCCCCGCCTCCGCGTGGAGGGGGAGCCGCGGCATCCGTGTGCCCGATCGTCAGCCGCAGGCGACGTTCGTCAGGCCCGCTGCCGCGCCGCTGGTCTTGCAGTCGACGGTGTTGCCGAGTGAGGCGGACTGCACCCAGACCTCGTGACCCGACACTCCGCCGGTCACGGTGTTGCCCGAGACGGTGTTGCCGCGGCCCCATCCGTCGAGCACGCTGTGGATCTGGATTGCGTCGAGCTTGGTTCCCGAGCCGGTGTTGCCCGTGACCGTGTAGCCGTTGCCCTTGATGTCGATCCAGGAGTCGGCGAAGTTCGCCCCGGAGTAGCCGGAGTTCGAGAAGGTGTTGCCGACGATGGATCCGCCGACGCTGCCCTCCTTGACGTCGACGCCCTCGGCGGACGTGTTCGAGATCGCGTTGCCGCGCACGACGACGCGGTCGGTCTGGTCGGCAGTCGAGCTGGAGCCCATGACGCTGCCCCAGTTGCTTTTTGCGCTGCCGACGTAGACGCCCTCGCCGAACTGCGGATTTGCCTTGCCCGTGTCGTGGATTGTCGACTTCTCGATGAGCCCATCGCTGCTGTTGCCGCGGAAGTGCACGGCCTCGGCCCCGATATTTCCCACATCGACGCCGCTGATCACGGTGTGCGTCGAGCCGTCGAGAACGATGCCCTTGGCGGCCGTGGTGACGGAGAGGCCCGTGACGTTCCAGAAGCTGCCCGTGAGGTGCAGCCCGAAGCCGGAGCCGACGCTGCCCGTGGTGAGCACCGCGGCGCGTGAACCGGTGAGGGTGATGGGCGCGGACGCCGTGCCCGAGGCGGAAGCGGCGAACTTTCCGACGTAGGTTCCATCGGCGAGGGCGATCGTCTGTCCGGCGGTGGCGGAGGCGAGCGCCGCGCTGAGCTGCGCCGCGGTGGAGACCCTGACGGTGTTGGCCGTCGGAGCGGCCGGAGCTGCCGGCGCGGCCGGAGCTGGGGCGGGTGCCGCGATGGGAGCGGGAGCCGGAGCGGGAGCGGGAGCCGGAGCCGCTACGGGCGCGCCGCCCGCGGCGACGCTGAACTTCGAGGTGACGTCTCCGCCGTCCCAGCGTGCGTTGATCTTATGCGCACCCTGGCCGGTGCTGATCGGCCACGAGTAGGGAGCGGTCGAGTCCTGGCCGAGGTACGTGCCGTCGATCTTGAACTTCACCGTCGCGCCGGGAGGAGCCGCCGCGGTGACGGTGAACTCTCCGCTCGACTGCGTCGACGACTGCAGGGCCGCGGCGTCGATGGTCGTGCCTCCGGCGGCACTGGCCGCCAGTGGCGCTCCGAATACTGTGATTGCTACGGCGCTCGCCGTCGCGACCGCGCCGAATGTGGCCCATTTCGGGCATGACAAATTATTCACTTTACTTCCCCCCATGACCGCCGCTAACGGTACGTAGAAAAAACCCGCGATACAGCGGCTGAACTGACGACGGTACGCGGCGTTTGCCGCGCTGTAAAGTCGCCATTAAGGAGGACAACCGCAAATGTCAATGCCTAGTTTGACTGGGCGAGAAAGAGTAATGCGCTGGCCCCGAGCAGCGCCCGCCGTCCACGCTGCGCGACAACCGGGGAGCGCCCAGCGGGCCGCGCGTACACTGGGATGCATGAAGGTTGTAGCGGCGATGAGTGGTGGCGTTGACTCGGCGGTCGCCGCTGCGCGGGCGGTAGAGGCGGGCCACGAAGTCGTCGGGGTACACCTCGCACTGAGCCGAATGCCAGGAACTCTTCGAACGGGTGCCCGCGGCTGCTGCACCATCGAGGACTCGATGGACGCGCAACGCGCGGCCAATATCATCGGGATCCCGTATTACGTGTGGGACTTCTCGGAGCGGTTCAAACTCGATGTGGTCGAGGACTTCATCGACGAGTACTCCGCGGGACGTACCCCGAACCCGAGCATGCGCTGCAACGAGCGCATCAAGTTCTCCGCCCTGCTCGAGAAGGCCCTCGCCCTCGG
>JAODAY010000134.1 GCA_025463665.1 Microbacteriaceae bacterium | reverse complement strand
CTCGCCGCGCAGATTACCTCCAACACGGAGGAGGTCTACGGGCTCTGGGACTCGGAGCCGGTGACCGCACCGCGCGACCCCTACGAAGACGAGACCTACGAGATGCCCCCGATGACCGGCACGATCAACCTCCCCGACCTCGGAAACACCGGTCGGCCGTAGTGGCCGCATTGCTCGGGCCGGCGGAGATCCGTGATCTCGCCGGTCTGCTCGACATCCAGCCCACCAAGAAGCTCGGCCAGAACTTCGTCATCGACGCCAACACGGTGCGCCGCATCGTGCGCGTCGCCGGCGTGACGACGGGGGAGACCGCCGTCGAGGTGGGCCCGGGCCTCGGATCGCTCACGCTCGGCCTGCTCGAGACCGGGGCGAGCGTCGTCGCGGTCGAGATCGACAACCGGCTCGCCGCCCAGCTGCCGGTGACCGTCGCGGAGATGCAGCCAGACGTGTACCCGTCGGGTGGCACGGCGCGTCTGACCGTCATCACGCAGGACGCGCTCAAGGTCACCGCGCTGCCCGACGCACCGAGTGTGCTCGTGGCGAACCTGCCGTATAACGTGTCGGTTCCCGTGCTGCTGCACTTCCTCGAGCACTTCCCGACACTCGTGCGCGGACTCGTCATGGTGCAGGCAGAGGTGGGGGAGCGCCTCGCCGCCCCTCCCGGCTCGAAGGTCTACGGCGCGCCGAGCGCCAAGGCCGCCTGGTACGGCCAGTGGCGCACGCACGGCAAGGTGAGCCGCCAGGTGTTCTGGCCGGTGCCCAACGTCGACTCGATCCTCGTCGGCTTCGACCGCACCGCACTGCCGGGCACCGAGGCGGAACGCCTCGCCACGTTCGCCATCATCGACGCCGCCTTTCAGCAGCGGCGCAAGATGCTGCGGCAGTCGCTGTCGGTCGTTCTCGGCAGTTCCGCCGAGGCATCCGCTCGCCTGGAAGCGGCGGGACTTGCGCCGACGAGCCGCGGCGAAGAGCTGACGGTGCTCGACTTTCTCGCCATCGCGAGAACGGCGGCGTGACCGTGGCCGTGAACGAACACTCGAGCGGCATGAGCGACGACGCGATGCGCACGGCGACGGGCAGGCTGCCCGACGCGTGGTTCACGATTCTCGACTCGCACGGCGCAACCACGTGGACGCACACCGTGATCGCCCGCTGGCTGTTCGACAACTTCGACACCCTCGACGGCTGGTGGAGCCAGGCCGTGACGGTGCGCTATGAGCAGTCCCGGGGCATGCGGCAGCCGGGACAGCAGGCAGACGGCACCTACTCGGTGAGCGCGACCAAGACGGTTCCGCGCGACTCCCACGCCGCGCTCGACGCCGCGATCCGCGTCGTGTCGGCGGAGCTCGGCGCCGCCCCCGACTCCGACAACCGCAGCGCCCGGTACATCACGGCCCGCTGGAGCCTCGAGGGGCGCGAGAGTCTGCTCGCGACCGCTGCGCCCGACACCGGCGACAGCACCCCCCTGACGCTCACGCATTCACGCATCGAGGATGCGGACGCCGTTGCAGACGCAAAGAGTACCCTCACGGCACTACTGGCGAAGCTGGTCGAATCGCTCCACTAGGTTGTACCTATGACCACCTCGGACGTCTCCCCCGTGGTGCACGCCAGGGCACCCGGCAAGATCAATGTCTTCCTCAAGGTGGGCTCGCTGCTCGGCGACGGGTACCACGACGTCGCGATCGCGTATCAGGCCGTGTCGCTCTACGAAGACGTGCGAGCGCGGCATGCCGATGACTTCTCGGTCGAGGTCAGCGGCACCGTCGACCTGTCGCGGGTGCCGACCGACGCGTCGAACATCGCCCTCAAGGCGGCGCAGCTGCTCGCGCGCACGACCGGCTACCGCGGCGGCGTGCGCCTGCACATCGACAAGCACGTTCCGGTCACCGGCGGCATGGGCGGGGGCAGCGCGGATGCCGCGGCCACCCTTCTCGCCTGCGACGCACTCTGGGCGACCCAGGTGCCCCGCGAGACCATGCTCGACCTCGCCCGCCAGCTCGGCGCCGACGTGCCGTTCGCACTCACCGGCGGAACGGCCATCGGCACCGGCCGGGGCGACAGGCTGAGCCCCGCCCTCGCCAAGGGGCAGTTCCAATGGGTGCTTGCCCTCGCCGAGTTCGGCCTCAGCACCCCGGCGGTGTACAGCGAGCTCGACAAGCACCGCGACCGCCATGCGCAGGACATCTTTCCGGCGACAACCACGCCCACGGTGCATCCCGATGTTCTGCAGGCGCTGCGCGCGGGCGACCCGCGCATGCTCGCGGAGTCTCTGCACAACGACCTGCAGGCGCCGGCGCTGCACCTGCAGCCGGCCCTCACCGAGGTGCTCGAGCTCGGCGAACGAAGCGGGGCCCTCGCCGGAATCGTGTCTGGGTCGGGGCCGACCGTCGCTTTTCTCACCGCCGATCTCGACAGTGCCCTCGAGCTGCAGATCGCGTTGAGCGCCGCCCGCCTCACCGTCGTGCGCGCGACCGGTCCCGTACACGGTGCTCGCATCATTGCTGCGTAAACTGCCCACCGACGGGTGACCATGCCGGCATGAGCCGGCGGCAAACGAGAGGCATGCCATGACGAGGCGCCGACAGGCACTGTGGGCCGGCATCGCCGGCATCGTCGCAGCCCTCGC
>JAODAY010000110.1 GCA_025463665.1 Microbacteriaceae bacterium | reverse complement strand
GCGCCTGTCCTATTCGCTCGGATAAACGTCTGTCGACCGACGCTCTTATCTGTGCGAGCATGGCGGTCCGGTATGAACGGCCTGCACTCAGAGTTTTTCAGCCCGCCTCGACCGCCGTGAAAACCTCGTCGTAGATCGCGAGCGCCTGCTCCACCTCGTCGGGGGTGACGATGCACGGCGGAACGACATGGATGCGGTTGTCCGCCGCGAACGGCAACAGGCCGCGCGCGGTGAGCTCCTTCTTGAGACGCGCGATCACCTCGCCGCCGACCGGCGTGCGCGACTCCGGGTCGCTCACGAGGTCGAGCGCCCAGAAGACGCCGACTCCGCGCACCTCGCCGATGAGCGGATGCCGCGCCTGCAGCTCGGCGAGCCCCGGCTCGAGCAGGTCACGACCGATCATCGCCGCATTGTCGACGATGCTCTCCGCCTCCATCGCGTCGAGCGCGCCCACGATCGACGCCATCGCGAGCGGGTGCCCCGAGTAGGTGAGACCGCCAGGAAAGACCCGGGTGTCGAACGCGTCGGCGATGGCCGGCGGGATGATGACGCCGCCGGTCGGCACGTAGCCGGAGTTCACTCCCTTGGCGAAGGTGATGAGGTCGGGCGTGACCGACCCCTCATCGTCGGCGAAGCCCTTCCAGGCGAACCACTCCCCCGTGCGCCCGAAGCCGCACATGACCTCGTCGAAGATGAGCACGATGCCGTACTTGTCGGCGAGGGCGCGCACGCCGCGCAGGTAGCCGGGCGGCGGCACGAGCACGCCGGCTGTGCCGGGGATCGTCTCGAGCAGGATCGCCGCGATCGACGCGGCACCCTCCGACTGGATGACGCGTTCCAGATGGGTCAGCGCGCGCTCCGACTCCTGCTCGGGCGAGGTCGACCAGAACTCCGAGCGGTAGGAGAAGGGTCCGAAGAAGTGCACGTGGCCGCGCGCGAACTCGTTGGGCACGCGCCGCCAGTCGCCGGTCGCCACGACGGCAGCGGCCGTGTTGCCGTGATACGAGCGGTAGGTGGAGAGCACCTTGTCCCGCCCGGTGGTGAGCCGTGCCATCCGGATGGCGTTCTCGTTGGCGTCGGCGCCGCCGTTGGTGAAGAAGACCTTGCTGAAGCTGTCGCCCGCGCGGTCGAGGATGCGCTTCGCCGCCTCGCCGCGGGTGAGGTTGGCATGGGCGGGCGCCACGGTGGTGAGCACGTCGGCCTGCGCCTTGATTGCCGCGACGACGGCGGGGTGCTGGTGACCGATGTTGGTGTTCACGAGCTGGCTCGAGAAGTCGAGGTAGCGGTTGCCGTCGAAATCCCACACCGTGCTGCCGGAGCCGCCCGCGATGACCATGGGCGTGAGGGTGCCTTGCGCGCTCCAGGAATGGAAGACGTGCGCGCGGTCGAGCTCGTAGGCGCGGGCGCCGTCTGCCGGGTCGAGGGAGGCGATGGCGGGTGAGGTGTCGACGGTCACGGGTGTTTCTCCTTGGTAGCGGTCGCTGAGGCTCTCGAAGGGGAACGAGAACCCCAACGACCGTGGTTATGTCAGTGTGCTACTACTTGCCGCCCTCCGCGAGAGTCACCTCGATCGGCTCGAAGCTCTCGCCCGTGAGGTCGAGATCTTCGCTCTCGAGATCGTCGAGCGCCTGCTGGATGTATTCGTTGGTGTAGGCGCTCTCCGGCGGGTCGGTCGTGATGACGGTGGAGCCCTCGAGGTTTTTCGCGGTCTTCGCGATCTCCACGGTCTGCTCCCAGGCGTCTTCGTCGATCACGCCGATGCCGTCGGGGGCCGGCCAGACGAGCTTGTTGACCTCGTTGGTCTGCCACAACTGGTGGCTGAGGCCGAGTTCCGACCCCTCGGCGACCACGATGTCTGCGGTCTCCTCCGGGAAGTCACGGGCGTAGATGAAGCCCTTGATGACCGCCTTGAGGAACGAGACCGCGGTCGCCTGGTACTCCTCGTCGGATTCGAGGCGCTCGGTGTTCGCCCAGATCGCGTCCTGCAGCATCGCCGTGCCCTCCTCGTTCCAATCGATGACGGTGAAGTCCTCCGGCGTGTAGAGAGCGCCGGTCTCCGGGTTCACCGTCTCGAGCACCTGCGCGTATTCGTTGTAGGTCATCGCCTGCGCCGCGTCGATGTCACCGGCGAGTAGCGCCGACATGTCGAACTGCTGCTGCACGAGCGTCACGTCGGCTGCCGGGTCGAGCCCCGCCTCCGTGATTCCGGCGAACAGCTCGAACTCGTTGCCGAAGCCCCAGTTGCCGACGTTCTTGCCCTCGAGGTCGGCGGCAGTCGAGATGTCCTTGTTGGCGAACGACACCTGCAGGGTGCCCGACTTCTGGAAGATCTGCCCGATGTCGGTGATGCCGGCACCCTGCTCGATCGAGGCGAGCGCCTTCGGCACCCACGCGACGGCGAAGTCGGCCTGCTGGTCGGCGAGCACGGTCTGCGGAACGATGTCGACCCCGCCCTCGATGATCGACACGTCGAGTCCCTCGTCTTCGAAATAGCCCTGGTCGAGCGCCGCGAAGTAGCCGGAGAACTGCGCCTGGGTGAACCACTGCAACTGCAGCGACACCGGCGTGAGCGCGCCGCTGTCGTCGGTGTTGTCAGCCTCCGGTGCATCGCTCGTGCACCCGGTCAATACGAGAGCGGATGTCGCGGCGATTGCCGCGACCCCCGCCCACATGCGCCTGCTGTGGTTCATGGGTGTCTCCTTAGTGCTGTCGGGTGAATGTGTCGGTGGTGCTGTCCGTGCTTTCTGTGGTGCGGGGTGGTGCGGGTGCGCCGCCAACCAGGGGTGGGCGGAGGAGTGGGGCGCTCAGCGGTGGCGGCGGGAGACCGCCCTCTCGAGCGCGAGGGTCGCGAGGTAGAAGACGATTCCGAGCACGATCGCGCCGAGCACGTAGGCGTAAGCACGCGGGTAGGCGCTGTTGGCGGCGGCCGAGGTGATGCGCGAGCCGAGGCCGTTCTGCAGCCCGCCGAAGTACTCGGCGACGATCGCCGAGATGACGGCGAGCGAGGAGGCGATGTTGAGGCCGGTGAAGACGTAGGGCAGCGCGCCGGGGATCGTCACGGTGCGGCTGATCTGCCAGCTCGAGGCGGAGTACGCGCGCATTAGGTCGCGATGCACGGGCAGCACCTGCCGGAGCCCGCGCAGGGTGTTCACGAACACGGGAACGAAGACGACGATCGCCACGATGAGCCGCCGCGGCGTCTCGCTCGTCGCGCCGTACATCGTCGTGAGCACCGGGGCCAGGGCCACGATCGGGATCACGGCGATGGCGGCGACGATCGGGGTGACGAGTTCGTCGGCGATCGACAGCCGCGACGCGATCAGCGCGACCACGATCGCGGCGAGCGCGCCGGCGATGAGCCCGACCAGCGCGTTGCTGCCGGTCGCGAGGGTCGAGGTGAGAAGCACGGGCATCACGAGGTGCAGTTGGGCGAACACGGCCGTCGGCGCGGGCAGCAGGTAGGGCTGGATGTCGCCGACCACGACGACCACCTGCCAGAGCACGAGCGCGACGACCCCGAGCAGCGCGGGCGGAACGACGATGCGCAGCGCGCCGGTTCTCATCGGAGGTCCACCCCTCGGGCCGAGCCCTCGACGGGCGCCGTCGGTTTACCGTGGAGCGCCTCGCGCACCTCGGTGACGCTGGCGAAGAACGCCTTCTCCTCGCGCAGCATCTCGCCGCGCGTCTCGCCGAGTGACACGTCGACGATGTCGACGATGCGGCCGGGGCGGGGCGACATGACGACGACGCGGTCGGAGAGGAACACCGCCTCGGGAATCGAGTGGGTGACGAACACCACCGCGGCCGACGTCTCGGCGCAGATGCGCACGAGTTCGGCCTGCATGCGCTCACGGGTCATCTCGTCGAGGGCGCCGAACGGTTCATCCATCAGGAGAAGCTCGGGGCTTTCGGCGAGCGAGCGGGCGATCGCGACCCGCTGCTGCATTCCACCCGAGAGCTGGTCGGGGTAGCTCGAGGAGAAGTCGCCGAGGCCGACGAGCTCCATCAGCCCGGTCACGCGGGAGTTGCGCGCCGACCCGGATGCGCCGTGCAGCTGCAGCGGCAGCTCGATGTTCTGCGCGACCGTGCGCCACGGCAGGAGCCCCGCCGTCTGGAACGCGATGCCGTAGTCCTGGTCGAGCCGCGCCTGCTTCGCCGTCTTGCCGAACACCGACACGCTGCCCGCGGTCGGCTGGTCGAGGTCGGCTATGAGGCGCAGCAGCGTGCTCTTGCCGCA
>JAODAY010000100.1 GCA_025463665.1 Microbacteriaceae bacterium | reverse complement strand
CCCATCGGCCCAATTGCCCGGCTCGTCGGGAGCGAGGATGTCCAGTCGAGCCTCGATAACCTGACCGAGTTCCGTCCACGCCGCATCGCGCGCAGCTTCCACGATCCGCGCGACGCGCACCTCGTCGTCGCGCACGCGTTCCAACTCTTCCGACAGCAGCCGGTAGATGCGGCTGCGTTCCATGAGAGGAACGAAGTCGGCCGGGCGGTAGTCGTGCTGATGCTGGAGAGCTCCACTGGCCACGGCTGCGGCGGTCGCCTCGTTTTCCGTACGATCGGCGTTGTCCGCCTGTTCGCGGGCAAATTCGTCCAGGTGAACGCGGGTGAAGGCCGGCACCGCGAGCTCGTCGAGCGACCGGTCACGCCGAATCGTGCCCACGATGATGTAGTTCTTCACCACCATCGTGATGGCCGACATGGCGATGAGCAGCCCCTCGTCGACCGCGCGCATGGTCGACTCGTAAGCTCGCTCGGCAAGTGGCGTGTCGACGGGGCGCGGCGGCGCTGGTCGATCGCCAACCTCGGTCATCTGGCATCCACCCGTCTCTCGCGAGCACCACGACGACGTCGCCGTCGTGGTGCTCGGTTCGATTTTATCGAGAGAACCGGTGGTGAGCGCGATGGCAGGTCGTGACTACGTCGGCTCCGTCGTGAGGTAAAGTCCGCGCGGTGAGCCGGCAGATACGGTCATGGAATCGATCCACTCCCGGTTGAGCGCCTCTGCCAAACCCCCGGTGAAGCTGAACTGCAGGGGTATTGCGCGGTCGATCCATACGCTGGAGCGACCCCCGCCCTCGACTGCCTCGTCCTGCCAGGAGAGGAAGAAACTCTCGTGGCGGCGGAGCTTGGTCGAGACGACGATCTGCAAGTGAAACAGAAGGCGGTCAGAGAAGTGAGTAGATCGTGCTGCATGGCCATATAGGAGCTGTCCCATGACCGTCCCATCTGCCACTCGTCGGGCCGAATGGCAGCTTCACTATAAAACGTTAGGTTCGGCGCTCCTCACACCCGTATGGGGGGTATCGGAAGCGGCTGAAACTTGCTCACCCTACGTCGGGTCGACTCCACGATTCGCCGACGTCCGCGGTGGAGGCGACGCCGCGGGGCCGCGCGAGGTTGCGTGCGCGCTCCTCTAGATCGTGAACGACCTCCTTGTCCTGCAGTTCGACGCCTGCCGTGGGGAGGCGAATAGCGACGATTTCACTGGACGGCCCGATGACGAGGTCAACGATGGTCGGCACCGAATCGAAGTCCACGGCGGGGATGTTCACACGCGCCGACTCACCACTCAGCCCGAGGGCGGCGACGAAGCCCAGAAGCGCGTCGGCTATCTCCGACCCGGTGATGAAAGATGTTCCCGCGTAGCTGACTCGTTTCATGCCACCAGCCTGCGGTCGAGTATTCGCCTCGGCAAACACTTGCAGACCGGGCTGGCTTCGGTTACTGGAGCGAGTTACGAAACGAAGACCGACTCGGGGTCGTCGTTCTGAATCGCCGCGCCCGTCGGTTCTGCAACGAGTTGCAGACCGGCGACACTATTGGCCGAAGCCATGAGTGCCTCGATCCAGTGCCGGTTGATCGTGGGAAGCCGGCTGCCCGAGTACTTGTAGATGAGGGGCACGGTCGGGTGCAACCACAAGGTGGTGCGGCCGTGCCCGGTCGAGGGATCGTTCTTCCAGCTGAAGTGGAACGACTCGCCACGGCGAAGCTTCGCGCCGATGACCAGCTGGAGGTGCGCCAGAATGCGGTCGTCGAAGTCAGCACTGAATCGGCTGTCGTAAGAAAGTGTTCCCATGAAGACCCCGTCGAGTTCGGACTATAAGAGTTGATTCCGTTAACATCAGGAATCTACCGAGAAAAGGATACGCAGATCGGCGGCTTGTTTTTGCCAAAGTCGCCGTGAAAAGCCAAACTCGCACGGGCAACTAGTGGTTGCGTCGCGAGGCAGATCTGCCGGTGGCACGGGTCAACCCATAGAGAAGCGCACCCAGCCCCAGGAGCAGCCCTCCGAAAAGCCAGACGATCGGCCGTTGCTGGCCGAGCAGCAGCAGACACGACAGCACACCGAGCACCGGCACGAATGTCCAGACGCGAAAGTGCTTGTGCTCCACAGGCTGCCTACGCAGCACCAGAACCGCGACGTTCGTGCTGATGAAGACGAACAGAAGCAGTAGCACGACGGTCTCCGCCAGAGTGGACAGATCGCCAATAGTGGTGAGAATCATCGCGACGACCGTGGTCGAGACGATCGCCACCCACGGAGTCTTACGCTCCGGAAGGACCCGGCTGAGAGCACGGGGAAGAAGTCCCTGCTCCGCCATGCCGTAGGAGAGCCGACTGGCCATGATCATGGTCAGCAGAGCGCCGTTGGCGACGGCGACGAGGGCGATCAGGCTGAAAAGCCATGTCGGCACCGCGACTCCGCTCGCCGCAACAACGGCGAGGAGCGGGCCGGATGACTCGGCCAGCTCCTCGGGCGCAAGCGCCACCGCGCTCGCGAGCCCAACCAGAATGTAGACGACCCCGGCCGTCGCGAGGGCGCCGAACAGCGCCTTCGGGTAGACGCGGCTCGGGTTCTGGATCTCCTCCGCGATGTTGGCGGAGGTCTCGAAGCCGACGAAAGAGTAGTAGGCGATGATGGCCGCCCCGAGAGTCGCCAGCGCGGGGTTGGCGCCGACAGGGAATTGGCCAACGCGCGAAACGTCTCCACCACCAGAACCGAGCATGACGGCGACGACGACGATGACTATCACCAGCCCACTGAGTTCGATGATGGTCATGACGACGTTGCTCTTCACCGACTCGCTGATGCCGCGTGCGTTGAGGCAGGCGACGAGGGCCAGGAAGACAATCGCTGCCGGAACGGTGGGCACGTCGATGAACGTTGCCAGGTAATCTCCGGCGAAGGCCAGCGACAGCCCGGCGGCGCTCGTGACGCCGGCAGCAAGCATGCTGAACCCGACGAGGAAGGACACGATCGGCTGCTTGAAGGCGCGGTCGGCGAAGATCGCCGCACCGCCCGCCTTCGGGTACTTCGTGACCAACTCCGCGTAGGAGCCTGCGGTGAGCAGCGCGAGAAGCAGAGCGAGAACCAGTGGCGCCCAGAGGGCCCCGCCCACCTCGCCCGACAGCACGCCCATGAGCGCGTAGATGCCGGCTCCGAGCACGTCGCCGAGGATGAACAGGTACAGCAGTGGCCCGGTGATTGCCTTGCGGAGCTTCGAGGGTGCTTCTGTGGTGTCGTATGCCTGAGATGCCATGAGCAACGACAGTACGTGGTGGCGCGAAGTTCGACCAACGCTGGCAACGGGCGCATCAGACGCTAAGCGCACGACGACCGTGCGATTGCCCGAATAGGTACCTTAGGCCTCGATTCTTCAAATGGACAGGGGATACCAATTTTTTTCCCGTTGACAGACGCTGGACGATGTCGACCAACGACACGGGATGGGGGGATCCCATCCACGCGAGTGAACGGAAAGGACGAACATGTCGAATACATATCCATCGACGCCGCCAGTTCAAAGCCCGACAACAGATACCAGTGGAACCGCCGGTGTCGCGAAGGAGCAGGCGTCGAATGTAGCTGGCGGAGTCAAGGACGCCAGCGGAAAAGTCGTCGGCAGCGCCAAGGAGCAAGTTACCCAGGTCGCGTCGGAGGCAAAGACCCAGGCGAAGGACCTGTTCACTCAGACCAAGGCGGAGCTGGTCGACCAGGCGGGCACACAACAGCAGCGCGTAGCTACCGGACTCCACTCCATCAGCGGCGAACTCGACGACATGGCGAGCAATGCCCCGGATGGGGTGGCCTCGGATCTCGTTCAGCAGGTTGCGTCGCGCGCGAGCAGTGTCGCGTCATGGCTCGAGCAGCGCGACCCGGGATCGCTCGTTGACGAGGTGCGCATCTACGCGCGTCGGCACCCTGGCACGTTCATCGCTGTCGCGGCCGCCGCTGGCGTACTGGCCGGGCGCCTGACGCGTTCCGTCACGAGCGCCGCGTCATCCGACTCGTCGTCGTCGAATGGAACGCCCGCGACGGGCGCCTCGACGTATGTTGCCCCCGTTGCCCCGTCGGGCGACGTGTTCCCCACGGCGACCGACTACTCCACCTCCACCTATCCCGAGGGGCAATACCCGGTGGCAGACGGGGGTGTTGAGGGGACGCGCTTGTGACTGATGTGCCCACTCCCTCCGAGGACAAGGCGGCGCGGACCTCGCTCGGAGACCTGCTCGGCGAGGTGACTCGTGATGTCTCCACGCTGATGCGCCAGGAGATCGAGCTCGCCAAGGCCGAAATCACCCAGTCGGCGAAACAGGCGGGCAAGAGCGCCGGGCTGCTCGGTGGCGCAGGATACGCCGGTCACATGACTGTGTTGTTCCTATCGATCGCCCTGTGGTGGGGGCTCGGTCACCTCATCGACAACGGCTGGTCGGCCGTGGTTGTCGCCGTCATCTGGGGGATCATCGCGTTCGTGTTCTACAGCAAGGGTCGCAAGGAGATGAAGGCCGTTCAGGGCGCTCCTCAGACGGTCGATTCGCTCAAGAAAGTGCCAGAAACTTTGAAAAGGAATGAG
>JAODAY010000091.1 GCA_025463665.1 Microbacteriaceae bacterium | reverse complement strand
GCTGCACCCATCGACTCGAGCTGGCGCACGATGTTGGCGCCGAGGCCCAGGTCGCCGAAGGTCACGCCCTCGACGTCGGTGGCCGTGATGACGGCCGCTTCGAGACGCTCGAGAACGACGTCTTCCTGGATACCACCACCGGAGTGCGACTTGTCGGCGCTTGCACCGGGGTAGTACGCGCTGTCGCGACGCTCGGTGCGTGCCGGACGGTCGCTGCCGTAGGACGGACGCTCGTTGCGGTCGGCATACGACGGACGCTCGGCGCGTGCGGGACGCTCGTTGCTCGAGTTGTACGACGGGCGGTCGCTGCTGCGAGCCGGGCGGTCGGAGTTGTACGAGGGGCGCTCGGTGCGTGCCGGACGCTCGCTGTTGTACGAGGGACGCTCGGTGCGCGCGGGGCGCTCGGTGCCGCGGTCGTTGTTGTACGAGGGGCGCTCGCTGCGCTCTCCGTGAGACGGACGTGCCGGGCGGTCGCTGTTGTAGGACGGACGCTCGGTGCGGGCCGGGCGGTCGTTGCCGTAGGACGGACGCTCGCTGCGCTCGTTGTACGGGGTGCGCGGCTTGCGGTCGTTCGTGGCCGGGCGGTCGCCATAGGAGGGACGCTCTGTGCGGGCCGGACGATCGCCGTTGTAGGCGGGACGCTCGGTGCGCTCACCATAGGACGGACGTGCCGGACGATCGCCGTACGACGGACGCTCGGTGCGCTCGCTGCCGCTGTTGCGGTCGTTGTACGAGGGGCGCTCGTTGCGGTCGCCGTAGGACGGACGCGCGGGACGGTCGCCGTAGGCGGGACGCGACGGGCGATCGCTCGTCGGGGCGCCGTTGCTGCGGTTGGGGCGGTCGCCGTAGGCCGGCTTCTCGCGCGGGTTCCAGTCGGGGCGACGGTCGTTCGACGGGCGGTCTCCGGTGCGAGCCGCGCGGTCGTTGTCTGTCCAGCGCTTCTTGGGCGCCGCGCCCTGATCGGGACGCGAGTTGCGCGCGTCGCCGCCACTGCGGGGGCTGTACGGCTTCTTGGTGTCGCGGTCGGGGCGCTTGGAGTAATCAGGCTTGTTGAAGGGCATAGTGCTTTCCTGGGTTGTATCAGTTACGTGAAAGTACACGCGCAGACAAGACCGCATTGATGCGGTGCTGCGCTTTGAGAACCCGGGCGATCTTTGACCGAGGCCGTCACATACATTCGTGTGATTTTCCCCAACGGATGCGCTGGGAAACCGGCCTCTAAGACTTACAAACCCATACGCGTCGTGATGCGCGCTGTCTTGAGCCGACCTTTCTACGTTAGTCCATAAACCGGATTAACGCCACCCTTGATGCCGCCCGACTACTCGTCGCGCTCGAAGCGAGTAGTGCCGGAGAACTCCGTGGCCGAGCGGATACGCTCCACCATGTTGGCGGACATCGGCGGGAGTGCTGTGAGGGGAAACCACGCGGCATCCGTATTCTCGCCGTCGGCGGGAACCGGCTCGCCGCTGACGTAACGACAGCGGAACACCATGTCGATGTACTGCGACTCGTCGCCGTTCTCGTACCGAATCGGGTCGGTGACCTGCACCCAGGTGATGGCCTCGGCGATGGAGATCACGTTGGCCTCCTCGAGCGTCTCGCGCTCGGCGGCGACGGCTGGCTGTTCGCCCGGGTCGACGATGCCGGTGACCGGGGTCCACTCCCCCGTGTCGGAGCGGCGCACGAGCAGCACGCTGTCGTCGTTCACCACCACCGCCGTTACGCCGGAGAGCCACAGCGGTGCGTTGCCGATCTTCTCCCGCAGGGCCAGAACGAAGTCGGGGGTTGCCATGGGGCGAGCCTACTTCGCCTCGCGAGCAGCACCCTTGTCGGCGCGACGCTCCTTGGCGCCCTCGACGAGGTAGTACAGCACCGGCAGCACCACGAGGGTGAGCACGGTGGACGACACGAGTCCGCCGATCACGATGATGGCGAGCGGTTGCGAGATGAAGCCGCCCTGGCCGGTCACGCCGAGCCCGAGCGGGAGCAGCGCGAAGATCGTGGCCGTCGCCGTCATGAGGATCGGGCGGAGCCGGCGCGAGGCGCCGTGGATGATCGCGTCGCCCACCTTCATCCCGCGTTCCCTGTACTTGTTCACGAGGTCGACGAGCACGATCGCGTTGGTCACGACGATTCCGATGAGCATGAGTACGCCGATGAGCGACGGAACGCCGAGCGGAATGCCAGAGATGAGCTGCAGCAGGATCGCGCCGGTGGCCGCGAACGGCACCGAGACGAGAAGCAGCAGCGGCTGGCGCAGGCTCTTGAACGTCGCCACCATCACGACGTAGACGATCAGGATCGCCACGAGCAACGCGAGCCCGAGCTGGCCGAACGCGTCGCCCTGCTGCGAAGTGACACCGCCGAGTTCGGCGCTCGCTCCCGCCGGCAGGTCGGCCTCAGCGACCGCCGCCGCGACCACACTCGACGCGGTTCCCACGTCGTCGCTGCCCGGTGTGACGCTCACGGTGGCGCTGCGCACGCCCTTGATGGTGGTGATGCTCGACGGGCCGTCGGTCTGTTCGACGGTCGCGACGCTCGACAGCGGCTGCAGGCCGGTGGGCGTCGGAATCTGGAACGCCTGCAGTTCCTCGACCGTCGTCGGCTTGTTGGTGTTGTCGATGTAGATCGACAGCGTCTTCTCGTCGATGACGACGGAGCCGACCGCGCTCGGGTTCATGGCCGCCGTGACGATGCCGCCGACCGTGATCTCGCTGAGCCCGGCCCGTGCGGCCGCGTCTCGATTGACGACGATCGAGATGAACGGCTGCGAGACCGAGAGGTTGCTCGAGGCCTCGGCCACGATCTCGAGATCCTCGACCTCGGCAAGCACCGCGTCCGACGCCTCGGTGAGCTCTGCCGCGTTGTTCGCCGTGATGTTCACTTCGATGTCGGATGACGCGAAGCCCGAGCCCGCGGCCGCGAGCGTCACCTCCCCGGCGTCGTCGATCCCGGCGACCGCGTCGCGCACGCTCTTCTGCAGCTCCGTCTGGTCCACATCGGGGTCGGTGGTGAGTGAGAAGGTGGTCGAACCGCCGCCCGTGAACGCGCTCTGCAGCGCGCTGCCGGCGGAGCCGAGCGAGAGTTGCACGGTCTGAATTCCGTCGAGGTCATCGAGCACACTCTCGACCCTCATGGCCGCCTCGTCCCTCACCTCGAGGCTTGAACCGAGCGGCAGGGTCTGGCTCACGGTCAGGGTGTTCTGGCCGCTATCGCCGATGAAGTTGGTCTTGAGCAGCGGACTGAGCGCGCCCGTGAGCACGAGAACGAGCACCGCGGAGAGCAGAGTGATGACGGGGCGCTTGAGCGTCCAGTTGAGCACGGGCAGGTAGCCGCGCTGCAGGCGGGTCGGGTGGTCGAGCTCGTCCTCGCTCGCGGAGAGCACGCCGCCCTGGTGCTTGTGTTGGCGCGCCTTCCGGCCGAGGAACCAGTAGGCGAGCACCGGAACGATCGTGAGCGAGACGAACAGCGACGCGGCGAGCGCGATCGTCACCGTGAGCGCGAACGGGCGGAAGAGCTCCCCCGTGATGTCGCCGACCAGCGCCAGCGGCAGGAACACGGCCACGGTGGTCACCGTGGCCGAGGTGATGGCCACTGCGACCTCGCGCACCGCCGTGAGGATCGCGGCCAGCTTGTCCTCGCCGAGCTCCAGGTGCCGCTTGATGTTCTCGATCACCACGATGGAGTCGTCGACCACCCGACCGACCGCGATGGTGAGTGCGCCGAGCGTGAGGATGTTCAGCGTGTACTCCGACACCTGCAGCCCGATGAAGGTGATCAGGATCGACGCTGGGATGGAGATCGCCGTGACGAGGGTGGCGCGCACCGACAGCAGGAACAGCAGGATCACGATCACCGCGAAGAGCAGCCCGAGCGCGCCCTCGGTGGCGAGGCTGTCGATGGACTGCTCGATGAACGGCGCCTGATCGAAGACGACGATCAGCTGCGTGTTGCTGCCGAGTGCCTCCTCGAGTTCCGGCAGCAGGTCCTGCACCTCGTGCGAGACCTCGACCGTGTTGCCGTCGGGGGTCTTCGTGATGGCGAGGGTCAGCGACGGCTCCCCGTTCACCCGCGATATGCCGGTGACCGGGTCGTCCGCGAGCTTCACGGTGGCGACGTCGCCGAGGAGTGTGGTGCCGTTGCCGCCGAGCAGCGGCAGAGAATCGAGATCCTCCACGGTGCCGAGCCGCACGCCGGCCTGGGCGCTCAGGGTGTTGTCGCCCTCGGTCACCTCACCCGCCGGGAGAAGCACCCCGTTCTCATCGAGGGCGTCGAGGATCGACTGCCGGCTGAGCCCCGCCGCGATCAGCTCGTCGTCGTCCGGGGTGATGTTGACGCGCTCGCCGAGCTCGCCGAGCACGCTGACCTCGCGCACGTTGTCGAGTCCGCGCAGGTCCGGCAGCGCCGACGTGTCGAGCGCCTCCGACAGGTCCCGCGGGTCGAGGTCACTGGTGACGGCGATCTGGATGACCGGCAGGTCTTCGAGGCTGCCGGTGATGACCTGCGGGTCGATGTCCGCGGGCAGCTGCGACTCGATCCGGTTGATCGCGAGCTGCACCTTCTGCTCGGCCGTTGCGATGTCGGTGCCGTACTCGAACTCTGCGGAGATGCTCGA
>JAODAY010000067.1 GCA_025463665.1 Microbacteriaceae bacterium | reverse complement strand
GGGTGGGGGCTGGTTCCTCCGGCGGCGTCTGCGCCGGTGTGACTAACACGACCGTTCGTTCGCCCGCCGGTTCGGGCGTCGCCGGCGCCGCCGCTCGCGCCGGACGCTCCGCGGTGCTCGTCGGGGCGACGTCGACGACGATCTCCTCCTCCTGTTCGTCCCCGTCGAGGGGCTCGGGCGGTTGAAGCCCGGAGCGAACCCCCGCGGGCCCCCTGCGGAGGGCGCGCTCGGCGAGTCGCGTGAAGAGGTCGCTCATGCGAGATCCAGGTATTCCTTGAGGCGTCGCTTCGACAGGCGGAGTATCTCGCCCTCCGTCCAGCCGTAGCGCTGCGCGAGCACGTGCACGTTGCGCAGGGTGCGCCGCGCCGCCCGACTGGTCGCCTCCCAGACCAGTTCCGGAACGTCGAGGAACGCCGCGAACCGGTGCCCGCATTCGTCGCACGTGACGTCGAAGCGAACGTCGACGAGCGGGTCGACCAGCTCGAGCCGGTGACCGAGCTCCTCGATCTCCGCGTCGTCGAGGGGGCCCGATGCCCCGCCGTTTCGAGAAACGGATGCCACGCACCGCGCAAGCAGCGCGGCCCTCGCCGCCGGTACCGTCGGTTCACTCTCGACGGCGAGCAGGTCGGCCGTGGTCGGGCACCGTGCTTGCACGCGCGCCTCGCCGAGGGTGAACTCCCGCAGCCCGCCCCGGTCACGATCCTCCTCGTACCCGGCGCGCAGCTCGCCGATCGGGGTGTCCAGCGAGAGCGTCGCCTCGCACGAGAGGCAGTCGACCTGGGCCTCGAGCGTCTGGCCGTGCACGTCGGAGTACAACTCCAGCAGGTGGGCGTCGCGCCTGCCGAGCGGGAGGGACGCGGCATCCGTTCTCGTCACCATGCGCGCGAGGGCGAGCGCGCGCAACGGGCCCTCCATGTCGGCACCCGCCTCCCAGGCAGCGAGCGCGCTGGACGCCACGATGCACCTAGGCCGAGAGGGTGGGTTCGGTGGGTTCGCGCACTTCCGGGTCCCGCACGAAGCCCTCCGTAGCGAACTTCAGCTTCTCGATCGCGACCGCGTTGCCGTTGGCGTCCCAGTCGCCGAGTTCGATCTCGGCCGCCCAGCACTCGAAGAAGTTCCAGGCGATCACGAGCTGTCCCGCCTCGTTGTACAGCTCCAGTGTGAGGGGCCGCTTGAAGTTGGCAAGCGACGACTGTGCACCCATACCCTCCTCGTAGTTCCACACCATCGTGGCCCAGCGCTGGAACTCCCAGTCGTGCGAGAGCCCCCGCTCGAGAGTGACATCGCCGAAACTGGTGCGGCCCGGGGCCTTGTGTATGCGCGAGTCGCCACCGGTGGACTGTGGCACGATCTCCGTCGTGCGCTTTATGCCGCTCACCTTGCTCACGCCGGCGACGTAACGGTTGTCCCACTTCACGCGGAACTTGAAGTTCAGGTACGGAGTGAGCCTCCGCGCGTTCCTGACGAACTCGGCCATGGTGTTCTACCTCCTCGTGCGCTTGCTCGCCGCTATTCGGCGAGTTTGGTGAGTTGTTGCAGCTGGATGTAGACGAACTCCGCCGGCTTGAGCGGCGCGAAGCCCACAAGGATGTTGACGATCCCCCGGTCCCTGTCGTTCTGGGTCGTCGTCTCCTCGTCGCACTTGACCAGGTACGCCTGCTGACGGCTCAGCCCCTGGAACGCCCCGCGCAGGAACATCGACAGCATGAAGGCGCCCAAGTTGAGAAGGATCTGCGACCACAGCGGCTCGTCGTTCGGCTTGAAGACGACCCAACGCAGTCCCTGCACGAGGGTCTCCTCGATGAACAGGGCGGTGCGGCGGATGGGAATGTACTTCCACTCGCTGGCCTGAGCGTCGGCGCCCTCGAGCGTGCGCGTCCCCCACGCGACGGTGCCGTACAGGGCCAACGTGCGTATGGCGTTGATCCCGAATGGGTTCAGCACGGCGCTGTCGTCGTCGTTGAGCCGCCGCCCGACCGGTGCGACTATCGATCTCAGTTGCGTCGTCGTGCCGGCCGGTGCGTACCAGACGCCGCTTTCGGTATCCATCCGCGCGGTCAGCCCCGCGAGTGTGCCGCTGTTGGCGATGGTTCGCAGCTTTCCGTTGCGGAGCGGGTCGGGGTCGGTGATTCTGAGGCGCGGGTAGGCGACCGCGACGTTTCGATGCCGCAGCGTGTTGGCGTCCAACCACTTCAGCGCCTTGGTGGGGGTGTCGACGCCGCCCGGCATGTCCAGCAGATAGAAGCAGCGGAATCTCTCGCAGAAGGCCGTCGCGGCGCCGGCGACCGCCGTGAGCTGGGGTGTGCTCTCGATGTTCGCACCATCGAGTTCCGCGGCCGCGGGGATGCACAGGAGATTCACGACGGCGGGCTCGATGTGTTTCAGGGGTTCGAGCCCGCGGATGAGGTCTCCTCCCTGCACCACGCTCCCGTTGTCTCCCCCCGCAAGCGGAAGGAACCCGAGGGCCGCGGTGGCCGAGGACAGATCGTTGATCACCGAGGGCGACGTGACATCAATGCCGTTGGGGGCGGTGCGGGACGGCGGTTGAAGCAGCCCACCAGGCGCCTCGGCCACCGCGATGAGCTCGGAGCCGGCGTCGACGACGTCGATGACGTTGTGCGGGTCGCCCACACCCATGGTGAGGTTGCTGTGCACTTCGGATGCCACGACCTGCACCCTGCCCCGCACTTGACCTATTCGGCGCACGACGAGCGTGAACGTTCCCGGTGTGCTTCCGTCGGCGACGGCCACCTGAAGCGCGTCACCCCACGCTCCCTCGCTGCGCGCGGACACCGTGAGCGTGGCGCTCGGTGCAGATCCACCGTTGAGCGGCACAGAGGACGCGGCGGCATTCGCGCCGAGCACCCGAACGATCCACGCCACCTGACCGCCGTTGACGAAATACTGCATCACGGCATATCCGGCGGGACTGCCGACGTCGAGCAGGGGGCCGAATTCACGGAGAAAGCCGTCGAAACTCGACACCCGCACCGCCTCTTCCACAGGTCCTTGCGGGAAGTAGTCGATAAAGGCGGTGTCCGAGGTGCTGACGCCGCTGATCGGATGCACGCCGCTCGAGACTTCTTCGACGTAGAGGCCGGGATAGGTGGGTTGAATGGGCATGGTGATTCCTCACACGTTCGTCAGTGAATTCCAGAGGTCGACGTGGCGCGCGGCGATTCGGCTCCACGAGTTGTCGGCGCAGTAGGCGCGGGCCGCGGTCGTGGTGCGGTCCCGCAGGGCGTCGTCATCGAACAGGCGCTCGAGTCCCGCGACGAGATCGGCGGTGCCTCGCCCGGCGCGGTACACGGCCGCGCCGAGATCCTCAAACCACGGGGTGTCCGAGGTGATCACCGGGACACCGGTGGACAGCCCGAGCAGCACCGCGGAACTG
>JAODAY010000064.1 GCA_025463665.1 Microbacteriaceae bacterium | reverse complement strand
TCGAGGTCCCGGCTCTCTGTCGTGACGTCGGTGGCGGCCAGGGCGACGTGTTCCACCTCACCGAGCGACTTCAACTCGTCGAGCGTCGAGGTGAGCGTCGCTGCGGGCAGCCGCAGCTCAAGGGTCGCGCTGCCCGAGTCGTTGCCGACCGGCGCGTTCTCGGTGCGCGCGTCGACCCGGCCGCCGGCGGACTCCGCGATGGCCGCCGCCTCGCCGGCCGCGGCGATCGGGTCGTCGGCGGTGACGGTCATGTCGCCCGAGGTCACGATGGCGCGGTCGAGCTCGGCGCCGGCTCCCGAGACATCGAGGGCCTCGCCGGATGCCGTGTCCCTCGCGATTTCGGGCCCCGCCTCGCCCGGTGCCTGCTGCGTAACGGGTGCGTCGGGGGAGGACTCGCCCGACGACGTCGAGGTGCAACCCGACACCGTGACCACCGCGAGCAGCAGAACGATGGGTGCGAAGATGAGCCTCATACCGCGACGATAGGCGTCGCGGCCGCCACCCTCTACCCAACGTTTACGCGGTCTTGCGCGTCACCGCGGCCAGGTTTTGCGCGGTCGCCCCGACGCTTCCTGCGCGCCGGGCGGCGATGCGAACGCCCAGCCTCGGCATCGCCGCAGGTCTAGGCTTTCCCTCATGGAACTTCGCAACGCAGCGCGCATCGGCACGGACCTCTCGGTCATCGGACTCGGCACCTGGCAGTTGGGGGCCGACTGGGGCAATGTGAGCGAGGCGGATGCCAGGGCGGTGCTCGAGGCGTCCGTCGAGGCCGGCGTCACCATGTTCGACACCGCCGACGTCTACGGTGACGGACGCAGCGAGCAGGTCATCGGTGGCTACCTCGCCGACAACCCCGGTCACAACATCTTCGTCGCCACCAAGATGGGGCGCCGCGAGGCGCAGGACCCCGAAAACTTCACTCTCGCGAAGTTTCGCGAGTGGACCGACCGCTCCCGCACGAACCTCCGCGTCGACACCCTCGACCTGGTGCAGCTGCACTGCCCGCCCACCTCGGTGTTCTCGAGCGACGCCGTGTACGACGCCCTCGACACCCTCGTGGACGAGGGCGCGATCGCGCGCTACGGCGTCAGCGTCGAGCGCGTCGACGAGGCACTCGCCGCGATCGCGCGTGCGGGCACGGCGAGCGTGCAGATCATCCTCAACGCCTTCCGGCTCAAGCCGATTGAACGGGTGCTGCCGGCGGCGATCGAAGCCGGTGTCGCGATCATCGCCCGAGTGCCGCTCGCCTCGGGCCTGCTGAGCGGAAAGTACACGCGCGAGACGACCTTCGCAGCCAACGACCACCGCACCTTCAACCGCAACGGCGAGGCGTTCGACGTGGGCGAGACGTTCTCGGGCGTCGACTTCGAGAAGGGAGTGTCGGCGGCTCACGAGTTCGCTGAGCTCGCGGCATCCGTCGGCCTGACCCCGTCGGTGGCGGCGCTCGCCTGGCTCGCCCAGCTCGACGGCGTCACGACGGTCATTCCTGGCGCGCGCAACGTCGATCAGGCCAGGGCCAACGCCGCTGCGGGCGGCGCGCAGCCGTTGCCGACGGAGTTCGGCGGCAAGGTCAGCGAGATCTACGACCGCTACTTCCGTGAGGCCGTGCACGAGCGCTGGTGACGCCCGGCGGCGCCCCCGTGACGTTCGGGGCGCCGCGCTCTACCTTCTGCTACGACGGCTGGATCGGGATCGGTTCGGTGTCGGGCAGCGACGTGAGCTCCCGGCCGCGCAGGTCGGGGTGCCACGAGCGCAGGAACACCGGCACGAGGAAGCCGACGAAGGCGACCGCGGCGGCGGCGACGAACCCGCCGACAGCACCGTGTGCGTCGATGAGGAAGCCTGCGACGGCGGAGCCCATGGCTGCGCCGATGAGCTGGCCGGTTCCGACCCAGCCGTAGGCCTCCGCCGTGTCGCTGAACTTCACCGTCGACGACACGACGGCGAACATCACCGCTAGTGCCGGGGCGATGCCCATGCCCGCGATGAACAGGCTGACCGCGAGCCACCAGAAGTCGAGCGAGCCGACCGCCAAGGCCATGCCGACGAAGACGGCGAACATGCGCCTGGCCATGGCCCACGGGCCGATGGCCATGTGCCCGAAGGCGAGCCCGGCCGCGAGCGAGCCGAGGGCGAAGATCGCGAGGATGATGCCCGACTCGGCACCCTCCTCGCCGAAGTTGGCCACCACGCTCGCCTCGAGCGCCGAGCACGCTCCGATGAGCAGGAATCCCGCGATCGTCGACAGCAGAACGGCGGGCTTGCCGAGCACGACACCGAGCTTGCGCTTGCTGCGCGGAATGCGCACGCGCCCGACCTCGGGGGAGAGGATGAACCAGGCGCCGCCCCCGACGAGCAGCACGCCCGCCATGAGGATCGCGATGGTCGTGGAGATCTGCACCGCGACGAAGGTCGTGATGACCGGGCCGGCCACCCAGATGATCTCCTGCGCCGAGGCGTCGAGCGAGAACAGCGGCGTGAGCTGCTTGGAGTTGACCATTTTCGGGTAGATCGTGCGCACCGCGGGCTGGATCGGGGGAGTGCTCAGCCCGCCGATGAGGCCGACGACCATGTACGCCCACACCGGCATGACGATGAAGGCCATGACGCCGATCGTCGCCGTGCAGAGAATGGTCGTGAGGATCAGTACCTTGCGCATGCTCCAGATGCCCATCCACCGGCTGGTGAGCGGGCCGGCGATGGCCTGGCCGATGCTGGTGGCGGCGAGAACAAGGCCCGCCGCCCCGTAGGAGTCGTGGATGCGCTCGATGTGCAGCAGGTAGGCGAGCGACAACATTCCCGACGGGAACCG
>JAODAY010000011.1 GCA_025463665.1 Microbacteriaceae bacterium | reverse complement strand
GCGAGGTGCTCTCAGCGCTTGGCATCCCTGTGGTGGGAGCTGCCGACCACGAGGCCGACGACGTCATCGGCACCCTCGCGTCGCACTCCCCCGTGCCCGTCGACGTCGTGACCGGTGACCGCGACCTCTTCCAGCTCATCGACGACTCCCGCGATGTGCGGGTGATCTACACCGGTCGCGGCATGGCGCACCTCGAGACTCTGACCGATTCCGCGCTGGAGGCCAAGTACGGCGTGACCCCCGCCCAATACGCCGACTATGCGACGATGCGCGGCGATGCGTCGGACGGGCTGCCGGGCGTGGCCGGCGTCGGCGAGAAGACCGCGGTCGGGCTGCTCTCGGCGCACGGCACCCTCGACGGCATCATCGCCGCGGCCGCCGACGAGGCATCCGTCATGGGGGCGCCGGTGCGCGCGAAGATTCTCGCCGCGGCCGACTACCTTCTCGTCGCGCCAGCCGTCGTGAAGGTCGTGCGCGATCTCGACCTGCCGCCGTTCGACGCGCGGGTGGGCGCGCACCTCGACTCGCAGGCCCTCGACCGGCTCACGGAGGAGTGGGGCCTCGGCTCGTCGATGACGCGCGTGCGCGAGGCGCTCGGCGCTCTCGCTTGACCGGGGTCGCTCCAATTCCGGTTGCCTACAGTGGAGCAATGAAGGCAATCACGATTCCACGATTCGGCTCTGCAGACGTTCTTGAACTGAGCGACGTTCCCGTGCCCGCGCTCGAGGCCAACGACATCCGCTTCAGGGTGGCTGGTGCGGGCCTCAACGGCGCCGACATCTCGCAGCGGCAAGGCCATTACCCGCCGCCCGCCGGTGCGCCCGCGTGGCCGGGGCTCGAGGCGTCCGGCGTCGTGACCGAGGTCGGCTCCGCGGTCACGGGCATCGCCGTCGGCGACACGGTGTGCGCGCTTCTCCCCGGCGGCGGGTACGCGGAGCAGGTCGTCGTCGACGCGGGGCTGACGCTGCCGGTGCCGGCGGGCGTCTCGGTCCCGGATGCCGCGGCCCTGCCCGAGGCGGCCGCGACGGTCTGGTCGAACGTGTTCATGCTCGGCGGCCTGAAGCCCGGCGAGACGCTTCTGGTTCACGGCGGCACCAGCGGCATCGGGACCATGGCCGTGCAGCTCGCCATCGCGCTCGGCTCTCGCGTGATCGCGACCGCCGGCTCGCCGGGGAAGGTCGCCTTCCTCGAGCGTCTCGGTGCGACCGGGGTGAACTACCGCACCGACGACTTCGTCGACCGGGTGAGCGCCGCCACCGGGGGGCGTGGCGCCGACGTGATTCTCGACATGGTCGGCGGCGACTACCTGCCGCGCAACATCGCCGCGCTCGCGGTGGACGGCCGCATCATGTGCATCGCGAACCGCAGCGGCGCCGCGAGCAGTTTTCAGATGGGCGCCCTGATGCACAAGCGGGGCCGCATCTGGGCCACGACGATCCGCGCGCGGCCCATCGGCGAGCGCCGGGAGATCGTCGCGAGTGTGCGCGAGCACGTTTGGCCACTCGTCGAGGCGCGCCGAGTCCAGCCGATCATCGATTCGGTCTTCGAGCTCGCCGACGCCGCCGCCGCGCACGAGCGCATGGAGTCGTCAGCCCATATCGGCAAGATCCTGCTGCGCGTCGGCAGAGGGGCGGTTACGCCCGACTAACCACCGGTCGGCACCCTCTTCGTCTGATGCGCCCAGATGGCGATCTGCACGCGGTTGCGGGCACCGAGCTTGGCCATGAGACTCGCGAGGTGGGTCTTCACCGTGCTGAGCGTGATGTAGAGCTCGCTCGCGATCTCGCTGTTGCTCAGTCCCACCGCAACCTTGGCGAGCACCTGCTCCTCACGCTCGGTCAACGGTTCCACCGGTTGCGCCAGCGGCCCCGCGGGCGCCGAACCGGCGAAGGCCTGAAGCAGGCGCACGGTGACGTTGGGGGCGATGAGGGCGTCCCCGCTCGCCGCAACGCGCACGGCCTGGGCGAGCAACTCCGATCCCGCGTCTTTGAGCAAAAAGCCGCGCGCGCCTGCCCGCAGCGCCGCGTAGACATATTCGTCGAGGTCGAAGGTTGTGATGATGACCACCGCGACGGGCGCCTCGACACCGGGCCCGGCGAGGGTGCGGGTCGCCTCGATACCGTCCAGGCGTGGCATCCGGATGTCGAAGAGACAGACATCCGGTCGCAGGCTGCGGGCGAGCGCGACCGCTTCGACGCCGTCGGCCGCCTGCCCGACGACGTCGATGTCGGGCTGCGCGTCGAGAATCATGCCGAGCCCGGTGCGCACCAGCTCCTGGTCGTCGGCGATGAGCACGCGGATCGTCATGGGGTCCATCCAACACGAGGCAGCACTGCGCTCACTACCCATCCTCCGCCCGGCGCGCGGCCGGCCTCGCAGGTTCCGCCGAGCAGCGAGGCCCGTTCGATCATCCCCGTGATGCCGTAGCCGGGGGCGGTTGCCGGCGCCACCTCGCCGTCGTTGGCCACCCGCAACCTCACTCCCCCCGCATCCGCTGCGACGACGACATCGATGACCGTCGCGTTGCGGGCGTGCCGGCGCGCGTTCGTGACGGACTCCTGCGCCAGCCGGTAGATTGCTGCACCCACGGTCGGAGGGATGCTTGCCGTATCGCCGCTCACCCGCACGTCGACGCGGGGCCCGGACGGTTCGGTGCCGGCGAGCTCGTGAATGTCGTCGAGCGTGCGGCCGGGCGCCAGCTCGGGCGACTCGCCCTGGCGCAGCACGCGGACCATCGAGCGCATCTCGGCCAGCGTTGTGGACGCCTCGGCTTCGATGATCCGCAGCGCGTCGGTCGCGGCATCCGGCCTCATGGCGGCCGTAGCCAGGCCGGCTTGAGCGCGAATGGCGATCGCCGAGACGTGATGGGCCACGGTGTCGTGCAGGTCTCGTGCGAGCATCTCGCGTTCGAGCAGCTTCGCACGATCGAGTTCCCGCATTCGGGCGCGTGCGCGATAGCGAAGCGCGACGCTCAGCATCACCACGACGAGGGTGAAGGCGGTCTCGCCCAGCAGGTCGCCGAAGTCGCTGCCGCCCAGCGCCGACACGGCGAGGTTGGCGAGCAGGATGCCGCAACCGAGCACCCGGGCGCGGCCATCGCCCCACCGGAACAGGGCAAACGGCAGCAGGATGACGAACGCACTCGAATAGAGCACCGAGTCGTGGAGAACCACCGTTGCGAGCGCCGTGACGCCGAAGCCGATCGCGAGCATCAGCAGTGGCCGAGTGCGCCGCCACAGCACCACGGGCACGGTCGCGATCACGATGGTCGTTGCCAGCAGTGGTTGCTCGAGGTCGGTGCGAAGCGCACCCTCGAGCAGGGCGATCACCACGACGATGCCCGCCACGGCCCAGTCTCTCCACACCCGCGGTGGCGGTGCGGGAGCTGCGCCCGGCGCCTTCCACACGCTGCGCAGGAGACCGGTCACCCACTCATGATAGGAGCGCATCACTCACCGCCGTAGGCGGAAACGGGCGGGCGCCGTGCGCTGCCTCGCGACGCGCGTGAGGGTTGTGCTGAGGTCATGACTCGATCCTCCGCCGACGCGGTGGCCCCGTCATCCTCAATACGGACGACTGCACGGCCATACTTTCGGCTGACCCCGGTTCGGTCGATCGGCCGATGTTCGGCGTGGGCGCTGCGTCCACTATCGAGTCATGACTTCACAACTGACCACAAGCTCCACCATGACGGCGGCGGTCTACCGCGAGTTCGGCCCGGCCGACGTCGTGCATCTTGAACAACTCCCCACACCGTCACCGAAACCAGATGAGGTACTGGTCAAGGTGCACGCCAGCACGATCAGCGCCGCCGACCAGCGGGCGAGAAGCCGCGACATTCCGCGCGGGCTCGGCCTGCTCGCGGCGTTCGGCATCGGCATGCTGCGGCCATCTCACCGCGTTCTCGGCATGGATGCCGCGGGCATCGTCGAAGCGGTGGGCGCGAACGTCACCCGCTTCCGTGTGGGTGACCCGGTAATCGCGATGCTCGGCGGCAGCTTCGGCGGCCACGCCGAGTACGTCTGCCTGCCGCAGGACGCGGCCATCACCCGGGCACCGGCCAACATGAGTCTCGAACGAGCCGTGACCCTCGTGTTCGGCGGCATCACCGCGCGGGGCTTTCTGGGCCAGGTCGTCATCGCCCCGGGCGACACGGTTCTCGTCAACGGTGCATCCGGCGCGGTCGGCGTGGCGATGGTGCAGCTCGCCACGGAGCTCGGCGCCCACGTCACGGGCGTCACCAGCTCGGCCAACCGGGAGCTGGTCGCCGCGCTCGGTGCCGAGCGAATTGTCGACTACGCCAGGGAGGACTTCACCGCTGACGGCACCAGGTACGACGTCATCATAGATTGCGTCGGCAACGCCCCCTTCGAGCGAGTCGAGCCATCGATCGTGGCGGGCGGGGCTCTCGTGCTCGTCGTCGCCGATCTGAAGGCTATTCTCCGGGCGTCGGGGCAGAGCCGCAGAAGCAAGAAACGCGTCACAACAACGGTCGGAAGATACCGCGCAGAAGACCTGGCGTATCTCGTCAGCCTCGCAGAATCCGGCCGTTACCGGGCCGTCATCGACCGCACCGTCGACCTGACGGAGGTCGTCGACGCACACCGCTACGTCGACACCGGCCACAAGAAAGGCAACGTGGTGCTCCGCATCGCATCCCCCACTCGAAATCACACCCAAGGACAGGAATCATGACCAATCCCATCACCGAAAACAACCCGCCCACACGATTGAAGATGAGTGCGGTGCACATGGCGCTGCTCATCGTCGGGGTGCTGCTGGGCGCAGCGTCGCAGCGCGTCATCGAAGACGGCGAGTATCTGGCGTGGGGACTTATCGCCCTCGTTGCCGGAATC
>JAODAY010000388.1 GCA_025463665.1 Microbacteriaceae bacterium | reverse complement strand
AGCCGAACAGGTAGCCGCCGACCTCTGCCGCTTCGGCTAGCCCGATGATTTTGGCGTTCGTGCCGCGTTTGGGCATGGCTGTAGTGCGTGACATGGAGATCTTTCTCGAGGGTGTCGGCGGGCGCCTCACCACACGGAAAGGGCCAGAAGCCGTTTAGCGACCATAAGACTCTACCCCCGTGCTCGGGGGGCGGATGCCGCGATCAGCTCCAGTGCGCAGGCCCCGCCGAACCGGCCGGGTACGAGTCGAGTGGTACCGCGTTCTCCCTCCACGCCGTCACGACCGAGCCGATGATGCGCCAGCACTCCTCGGCCACATCGCCGCGCACCGACAAGGTCGGGTCGCCGTCGAGGAGCCCGGCGAGCACCTCGCCGTATGCGCTCAATTCACCGGCGCGCAGGTCGGCCTGGAGACCGACGCGCTCGAGTTCGAACGGGTCGCCCTCCCCGTTGACGATGATCTCCATGTCAAGGCTCGCCGGCTTCATGCCGATGCGCAGCTGGGCCGGACCCTGCGGTCCGGTGAGCCCGGTCGGGAGATGCGGAACGGGGCGCAGGGTCACGACGATCTCCTGCCGCGCGCCGCCCAGTGCCTTGCCCGATCGCAGCACGAAGGGAACTCCAGCCCACCGCCAGTTGTCGATGGCGAGGGTCACCTCGGCGAGCGTCTCGGTGCCGCGGTCGGGGTCGACGCCCTTCTCGGCGGTGTAGGCCGGCAGCTCGCGGTCGCCGATGGTACCCGCCATGTAGTGGGCGCGCCGACTCGATGTGCCGTCGGGCTCCCAGGGGCGGGTGGCGCGCAGCACCTGGGCCATCGCCCCACGCAGGTCTTCGGCGTCGAGGCTCGCCGGCGGCTCCATCGAGGCGAGCGCGAGCACGAGCAGCAGATGGCTCTGGATCATGTCGGCGAGAGCGCCCGCCTTGTCGTAGTAGCCCGCGCGCCCCTCGAGGGCGAGCTGCTCGTCGAAGGTGATCTCGACCTTCTCCACGTTGGGTGCCGAGAACAGCGGCTCGAAGACGCGGTTGGCGAACCGCAGACCCAGCAGGTTGAGTACCGTCGACTTGCCGAGGAAGTGGTCGACCCGGAAGATCTGCTCCTCGGGAACGAGTTTCACGAGTCGGCGGTTGAGCGCGCGGGCCGTCGTGAGGTCGGTGCCGAAGGGCTTCTCGAGGCCGAGGACCATTCCCGCCGGCAACTCGAGCGACGACATCGCCGTGCAGACGAGGATGGTGATCGCGGGCGGCAGGGCGAAGTAGAGCGCGATGCGCCCGGTCGCGGCGGCGAACACGCGCTGCAGGTCGGCCGCGGCCGTGGCATCCGCCTGAATGTAGGTCGCGTTCTCGGCCACCCGCGTGCCGAGCTCAGACGCGTCGCCCGCGAAGGCTGTCGCGACGGTCTTTCGCCACGCGGCCTCGCTGACGTCGCCCCTGTCGACGCCGATGACCCGCACCTCTTGCCCGCGCTCGGAGGCGAGGAGGGTGCCGAGCCCCGGCAGGAGGAGCCGTGACGTGAGGTCTCCCCCGGCGCCGAGGATGATGAGGGTTTCTATACGATCGGTCATGCAGCCGACCCTAGCGGCCGAACCGATGCGCGTCATTCACTTGCGCGCCTTGGCCGCGCTGCCCTTCGGGGGAAGCAGTGTGTTCGCCTCCTCGAGCGACATGCCGTTCGTCTCCGGCACGAACCGGAACACGAAGAAGAACGACAGGGCCGCGAAGGAGGCGTACATGCCGTAGGTCACGATGAGGGAGAAGTCGGCGAGCGCGGGGAACGACACGGTGATGAGGAAATTGGCGATCCACTGGGCGGCCGCCGCGATGCCGAGTGCCCGCGCCCTGATCTTCGTGGGGAAGATCTCGCCGAGCAGCACCCAGACGACGGGGCCCCATGACGCGCCGAAGCAGACGACGAAGAGGTTGGCCGCGACGAGCGCGGTCGGGCCCCACGCCCCGGGCAGGCTCGGTTCGCCGTCGACGATGTTGGCCTGGCTGAACGCGAGCGACATTGTCGCAAGCGCCACCGCCATGCCCGCGGAGCCGAACAACAGGATGGGCCGACGGCCGACCCTGTCGACCAGCGCAATCGCGACGAACGTGACCGCGATGTTGGTGACCGAGGTGATCACCGAAATGGTGAAGGAGTCGCGCTCCTGGAATCCGACCGACTTCCACAGGGTCGTCGAGTAGTAGAAGATCACGTTGATTCCGACGAACTGCTGGAACATCGACAGCAGGATGCCAATCCAGATTATCGGTTTGAGTCCGAGCCGGTTGCCGCGCAGGGCGCCCTTCTGCGAGCCGAGCGCGTCGGTTTGGATGGCATTTCTCATGTCGCGGATGGCACGTTCGACGTCGTCATTAGGCCATAGCCGCGCGAAGATGCCGCGCACCTCGTCGTCGCGCCCCTTGAGCACGAGGAAGCGCGGGGATTCCGGCAGCGTCAGCGCCACGACGCCGTAGATGACGGCGGGCACGGCGCCGGCGAGGAACATCCAGCGCCACGCCTCGAGGCCGAACCAGAACTCGGCGCTCGCGGTTCCCGCGGCGTTTGCGAAGAGGGTGTCGGAGAGCAACGCCGCGAAGATACCGATCGTGATGGCGAGCTGCTGGAGCGAGGCGAGCCTGCCGCGCATCTGCCGCGGCGAGATCTCGGCGATGTACGCCGGGGCGATGACCGAGGCGATGCCGATGCCCAGACCGCCGACCAGCCGCCACAGGATGAGATCCCAGACCCCGAAGGCGAGGCCGGCACCGACCGCACTGGCGAAGAACATGACAGCCCCGACGAGCATGGCGGGAATCCTGCCCCACCGGTCGGCGATGCGCCCGGCCAGGTAGGCGCCGACCGCGCAGCCGATGAGGGCGCTCGCCACCGCGAAGCCGGTGAGAGACGCGGAGAGCTCGAACTGCCCCTCGATGGCGTCGACGGCGCCGTTGACCACGGAGGAATCGAAGCCGAACAGGAACCCGCCGAGCGCACCGGCGAGTGCGAGCAGGATCACCTTGAAGTTGGTCTGGGGTTTCGTCTCGGTCATCGCTGCTCCTCATGAGTCTCATCGATCGTTGTCCCACGATAGGGTCGCGCAACAATCAGAATCGAGGGCATTGCGCGATCGTCACGCAGGGGTGCCCGGCTCCAGCGGGGGGATGGTGGAACCGGGCACCGGTCGTGCGGTTGGTCGTCAGTCGGTCACGACCGTCATGCCCCGCCCAGCTCGACCTCGATGAGGCTGAATGTACCCGCGGGCGGGTCGGAGAGGGCGTTCCACGTGACGAACAGCCGGTTCGCGCGAATCTCGATCGCGGCGGGGCCGGGAACCGCAAGGAGCGGCGTGGGAGCGGATGCCCCCACCGGCAGCACCGATATCTGTCCACTTCCGTCGCCGCCGAACAGTTCGGCGACGTAGATGGTGCCCGATGTGGACACCGCGAGTCCGGTCGCACCACCGAATCCGCCGGCGACCTTGACCACTTCGCCGCTCTTCGGGTTCACCTTGTACACGCTTCCGCGTCCGCCGAGGCTCGGGTCTTCCGGCCCGCCCGGCAGCGTCGTGACGTAGAGCCAGCCGTCGGGGCCGATCTCGACGTCAGTCGGAACGGGCTCGGCGATGTAGTTGGTACCCGCCGTGCACGCTGGCAGGCCCTGCTGCTCGGCGATCTCCGCCGTGACATGGATCGGAGCCTGAGGCGGCAGCACCGCGACGGTCGACACGCTGCCGTCGTAGCCCACCCGCAGGATCGCATTCATTCCGGCGTCAGCGACGAAGATCGCGTTGTTCAGGGCGAGCGACGCGTAGGGGTGCGAGTCGATGAGCCCCGTGTAGTAGGGCGGCGGGGGCGTGCCGGGAGGGCCGTCCGGCGGGGCTTCCGTCGGGAACTGTGCGGCACACTCGGGAGTTATCCCCTCGAAACCGTAGCTGTTGTCCTGGTCGGGGTTGTACTGCTCCTCGTACGAGCGGATGTCGGCGAGCACGGTCGGTGTGCCGCCCTCGGGCAGCGCCTTGATGTGGGTGCTCGAGAGGTCCGCAGCGTTCTCGGCGTAGTAGACCACGCCGTCTCTCGAGGAGACCGCGCCGATCTCCATGCCCGGAGAGGACACCACGTCGGTCTTCGAGCCGTCGCGGTCCACGCGGGTGAGGAGGCCGACGAAGTTCTGGCTGATGTACGACACCCGCTGGCGATCGACTTCGAGGCTCAGCGGCGTGGTGAACCCGTCGGCGAGTTGCTGCGGGTCGCCCGCGGTCGGCACCGGCGGGGCAGCCATCGCCGGGGCGGCGCCCAGCATGGTCGCCGCGACGAGAGCCCCACACGTCACGAGGGGGATCAGGGGTTTTTTCACAATCGTGCTCCTTTTGGCGTTCGGCATCGGCCTCAGGAGAGAAAAGGTGGCGAGCGCAACCGGGGTGTGACGTGGCGGTACGGTTCTCGTTGGTCGCGTCACTGCGACTCGCACTCAATCTCGCCCGGTCGTCGGCGGTACACCGACATGGGCACGTTAGTACCGGCCGGCAGGCGGCCGTCGGGGACTTGACTTTCGGCGCCCGCATTTCGGACTCCCCAACTTCGTCGTCTCGTACAGTGGCAGTCATGGATGCCACGCTCCTCCCCCGCGCAACGCCCGAGTCCCAGGGCCTCAGCTCGGCCGCGCTGCTGCGGTTCGTAAACGCCCTCGACGAGCTGAGCGACGCCCACAGCGTCATGCTGCTCCGGCACGGCCGCGTCGTGGCCGAGGGGTGGTGGCATCCGTATGCCGCGGCCCAGCCGCACTCGCTCTTCTCGGTGAGCAAGAGCTTCACCTCGATGGCTGTCGGCTTCGCTCTCGAGGAAGGACTCCTCGCCCTCGACGACACGGTCGTGTCGCTCCTGCCCGACGCGGCACCCGAGACCGTGAGCGACAACCTGGCCGCCATGACGGTGCGGCACCTGCTCACCATGACGACGGGTCACGCCGAGGACACCGTCGGCGCATTCGACGAACCGGTGGACGACTGGACGCGTGTGCTGCTCGCCGCGCCTGTCGCCCACGAGCCGGGCACGGTATTCGTCTACGACACCGGCGCGAGCTTTCTGCTCTCGGCGATCGTGCAGCGCCTCACCGGCGACCGGCTGCTCGACTATCTCACTCCGCGTCTTCTCGAGCCGCTCGGCATCACGGGCGCCACCTGGGAGCAGTCGCCGCTCGGCATCGACGCGGGCGGCTGGGGGCTCAGCCTCACGACCGAGCAGATAGCGGTGTTCGGGCAGACGCTCGCGCAGGGCGGATCGTGGCGCGGCCGCCAGGTGATCCCCGCACACTGGGTCGCGGAGGCCACCCGGCTGCAGGTGCGCAACGGCGACTTCGAACCAGGCAACGACGGAACCCACGGCTACGGCTACCAGTTCTGGCGCTCGCAGAACGGCGCATACCGGGCAGACGGCGCCTTCGGCCAATTGTGCATCGTGTTCGCCGAGTTCGACACCGTGCTCGTGCTCACCGCGGGCCTGTCCGACATGCAGCAGGAGATGAATGTGGTCTGGGAGCATCTGGTTCCGGCGCTCGCCGCGACGGCCGATGGCGCGCCGGATGCCGCG
>JAODAY010000384.1 GCA_025463665.1 Microbacteriaceae bacterium | reverse complement strand
GGCCGACGACAACCAGCCGTCCGTCGCGATCCAGGTCTTCCAGGGCGAGCGTGACTTCACCCGCGACAACAAAAACCTCGGAACCTTCGAGCTCCAGGGCATCGCACCGGCACCCCGCGGCGTTCCGCAGGTCGAGGTCACCTTCGACATCGACGCCAACGGCATCGTGCAGGTGCACGCTCGTGACAAGGGCACCGGCAAGGAGCAGTCGATCACCATCACCGGTGGATCGTCGCTCTCGAAGGACGACATCGAGCGCATGGTTCGCGAGGGCGAAGAGCACGCGGCAGAGGACAAGGCGCGTCGCGAGGCAGCCGAGACCCGCAACACGGCCGAGCAGCTCGCCTACTCGACCGACAAGCTGCTCGCCGACAACGCCGACAAGCTGCCCGAAGACGTGAAGTCCTCGGTGCAGACCGACGTCGACAGCCTGAAGACCGCACTCGCCGGCGATGATGAGGCCGCGGTGAAGACCGCGTTCGACAAGCTCGCCGAGAGCCAGACCAAAATCGGCGAGGCACTGTACTCGCAGACCGAGTCCGAGGCTCCCGCCGCCGACGAGACCCCGGAGGCACCGGCAGCCGAGGGTTCCGACGAGGACATCGTCGACGCCGAGGTCGTTGAAGACGAGCCCGAGAAGAAGTAACTATGGCATCCGACAAGTCAAACAAGAAGAACAAGGGCGCCAAGCCGGGCTCCAACGGCAAGCCGGAGGCCGCAGCAGCGGCCGCCGGCTCGCCGGAGCAGGCAGCCGACGAAACCACAACGTCCGCCCCGACTCCGGTCGAGACGGATGCCGAGACCTCCGCCGCACCAGAAACCGCCGAGAAGTCCGAAACGAGCAGCGAAGCGAGCACCGACGCGGGCACCGCAGAGGAGGCCGTGGAGGTACTCGACGAGATCATCGCCGAGGTCGCGAGCGAGGCCGAAGAGGTTGTGCAGCTGAGTGAAGAAGACGAGGCGATCCTGGATGCCGCGGCTACAGATCTCGTCGCTGACATGCGTAGCGACATGCTGCGTGCGCAGGCCGAGCTCGTCAACTTCCGCACCCGGGTCGAGCGTGACCGCGTCGCCAATCGCGAGGCAGTCATCGCCGAGGTCATCCGTTCGATTCTCCCGGCCCTCGACGACCTGAACCGTGCCGAAAAGCACGGCGACCTCGTCGGAAGCCCGCTGGAGATCGTCGCGACGAAGATCCGTGCCTCGTTTGAGCGCTACGGTCTCCGTTCGGTGGGAACCACCGGCGAACTCTTCGACCCGCACTTCCACGAAGCCGTTGTGCAGCTGCCGACGCCGGGAGCCACGGATCAAACCGTTGCTGACGTAATCGAGCCCGGTTATGCCCTGGGCGAGCGCCTCATCCGCGCCGCCAAGGTCGCGGTTTCCGTTCCAGAGTAGGCGGACACAGTGGCAAGTCAGGACTGGTTCGATAAGGACTTCTACAAGATTCTCGGGGTGTCGAAAGACATCAGTGAAGCCGACTTGAAGAAGACTTATCGCAAATTGGCCCGCCAGTATCACCCGGACTCCAACCCGGGCGACGCAAAGGCCGAGGCGAAGTTCAAGGAGATCAGCGAGGCACACTCCGTGCTCGCCGATCCCGAGACGCGTCGCGAGTACGACCAGGTCCGGGCTATGGGGTCGGGCGCGCGCTTCACCGCGCCCGGCCGCCCCGGCCAGGCAGGCGGCTTCGAGGACGTCTTCGGCGGCATGTTCGGCCAGGGCGGCGGACGACGCACCAGCACGCAGGGTGCGAGCTTCGAAGACCTCCTCGGCGGCATGTTCGGCGGGGCCGACAACAGCTTCGGGTCATCGACGGGGGGCTTCCGCGGCGCCGGCGGCCCGACGCGCGGCCGTGACTTCACCGCTACGACGACGCTCGACTTTCTCACCGCCATTCGCGGCGAGACGATCAAGTTGCAGCCAGCGGATGGCGCGCCGATCAACGTCAAGGTTCCGGCCGGCGTCAGCGACGGCCAGAAAATCCGGCTGAAGGGCAAGGGCGAACCGAGCCCCGACGGCGGCGCCCCGGGCGACCTCGTGCTCACGGTCACCGTGCGCACGCACCCCGTGTTCGAGCGTGATGGTCTCAACCTGCGGGTGGACGTGCCCGTGACGTTCGTCGAGGCGACCCTCGGCGCGACGATCGACGTGCCGACCCTCGGCGGCGATCCGGTGCGACTCCGTGTCGCCCCCGGCACCCCGAGCGGCCGCGTGCTCCGCGTCAAGGGCCGTGGAGTGACCACCCCCAAGGGGCAGGGCGACCTGCTCGCAACGGTGCAGATCGCCGTTCCGAGTCACCTCAGTTCGGAGGCTCGGGGTCACCTCGAGGCCTTCGCCGCCGCGATGCCGAAGGAGAACCCGCGCGCTGAGCTCATCGCCAAGGCGAGGGAGTAGCCGTGGTGGACGAGAACTCCCCGCTGTTCGCGATTGCGGTCGCCGCGGAACTCGCGGCGATGCACCCGCAGACGCTGCGCCAGTACGACCGCCTCGGGCTCGTGAGCCCGAGGCGCACGGCGGGCAAGTCCCGCCGGTATTCCATGCGCGACGTCGTGCAGCTCCGTGAGATCGCGGCACTGTCAGCCGAGGGGCTCAACCTCGAAGGCATTCGTCGCATCCTCGAACTCGAAAATCAGGTGGTTTCTTTGTCCAATCGGGTGCAACAACTCGAGCACGCCCTCGCGGAGGAGATGCTCAACCGATCGGGTCGCCGGGTGTTCGCGGCCGGTTCCGCCGGCGACGTCGTGTCGCTGCGGGCCGGTACGCGCACGCATCGCGCGAACGAGCTTGTCGTGTGGCGACCATGAGCGCCGAACCGTTCGACTTCGATGCCCTGCGCCGCTACCCCGACGTCGAGGCCGACAACCTGTTCGCGTTCGACCCGAGCGACCGTCTGATCCTCGAGGAGGCGGCCGAGGCGCTCGCCGCATCGGCGCCCGGGCAGGTCACCGTGATCGGCGACGACTACGGCGCGCTCACCCTGGGAGCAGCGCACGAACACGGGCTCAGG
>JAODAY010000380.1 GCA_025463665.1 Microbacteriaceae bacterium | reverse complement strand
TCGCTGCCAACACCGCGATCGCTCCCGCCCTCTTCGACGTTCAGGCCTTCCACCTCGCCATACCGGGCACGGCGCTCGACCTGTCGATCGGGCACTGGATCAGCGACGGCCTGCTCGCAATCTTCTTCTTCGTCGTGGCGGTGGAGTTGAAGAACGAGATGACGGTCGGGCAACTGGCCAGCTTCTCCAAGGCGGTGCGCCCGGCCATCGCCGCGGTCGGTGGAGTCGCAGTGCCCGCGCTCATCTTCGTGGCCTTCACCTGGGGTTCCGGTTACGAGGGCGGATGGCCCATTCCGACCGCGACCGATATCGCCTTCGCGCTCGGGGTCCTCGCCGTCTTCGGCAAGGGAATTCCGTCGAGGCTGCGCATCTTCATCCTTGCCCTCGCGATCCTCGACGACATCATCGCGATTGTCATCATCGCGGCCTTTTTCACGGCAGACGCCAACGCGCTCTCCCTCGTTTTCGCCGCTGCCGGTGTCGCGGTATTCGCCACCCTCAGCCGCTTCCTGCAGAGCCGCTGGCGCGGGCTGATCATCGCCGGCATGATCGGGATCGCGGTCGGCACCTGGTCTCTGGTCTACCTGTCTGGCGTGCACGCCACGATCGCGGGCGTCGCTCTCGGGCTCGCGATGGCGCGCAAGCCCGCGATGCACGTGCGGCACGCGCTCGAGCCCGCGACGAACGGCGTCATTCTTCCGGTCTTCGCGTTCTCCGCCGCGCTCGTCGCGATTCCCCAGGTCGCGATCTCGGAACTCGCACCCCCGTTCTGGGGAATCCTGGTCGCGCTGCCGGTGGGAAAGATCATCGGCATCACCTTGGGCGGATGGCTCGGCAGCTTCGTCGGTCCACGAAACACGCGCCCCACGCTAACCCTCCAGGGCCTCCTGACCGCCGGGGCCCTCGGCGGGGTCGGGTTCACCGTCTCCCTGCTCATGAATGAGCTCGCTTTCCAGAATTCGCCTGAGGTGGCAGATGAGGGCACTCTCGCGGTTCTGCTGGGCTCGTGCATCTCGATCGTCGTTTCCGCGATTCTCGTATCGAGACTCGCCGCGTACTACGGGCGGCTGCGCGCACTGCGCGCACGGGCTGTGGCGAACCGGGCCGACCGAAGGGCGCGGCCCGGCGTCACTAGCTCTTGATGCCCAGGATGTTGCCGTCGGGGTCAGTGAAATAGGCCGCCCTGCTGCCGGACTCGACGTGCGGAACCCGGCGCTCCCCCTCGACCGTCGACCCCTCAGCCTGGTCGAGAAAGGTGACTCCGCGAGAGGCCAGTTCCTCCACCATGAGGGCGAGATCGCGCACGTGCCACCCCGCCACGAGGTTCTTCGATCCGCCGGCGTTCGACGAAACGAAGATGAGAATGAACGTGCCGTGCCCGCAGGCATAGCGCTCGCTGTCCTCGACGGCACGCAAGTTCGCGGGCTTGAGGCCGAGCCTGCCCTCATAGAACTCGCGGGCCCGAGCGAGGTCGGACACGGCTATCGTCGCGGTGACCCTGTGCTCGCTGAGATCCATGATGTGCGCTGCTTCCTGGTTCCGTCGCCGTCAGAGCATCGGCTTGCCGCCCGTGACGGCGATCACCGCGCCGGAGACGTAGCTGGCCTCGTCGGAGGCGAGCATGACGTAGACGGGTGCGAGTTCCGACGGCTGACCTGCCCGCGCGAACGGCACCTGCTCACCGAACGACTCGACCTTCTCCTCCGGCATCGTCGCTGGGATTAGCGGGGTCCAGATCGGGCCGGGGGCGACGGTGTTAGCCCTGATGCCCTGCTCGGCGAGCATCTGGGCGAGTGAACCGGTCATGTTCGAGATGGCGGCCTTGGTCGCCGCGTATGGCATCAATTCGGGACTCGGGCTGTCCGCCTGGATCGACGACGTGGCGATGATCGACGAACCCGCCTTCATGTGCGGCACCGCGGCCTTCGCGAGGTGGAAATAGGCGCTGAGGTTCACGGCGAGGGTGTGGTCCCATTCCTCGTCGGGAATCTCCGTCAGCGATTCGTGCACGCGCTGGAAGGCCGCGTTGTGCACGAGCACGTCGATGTGACCGAACTCCTTCACCGCCTGGTCGATGAGCGCCCGGCATTCCTGAGGGTTCGACAGGTCTCCCGCGAGCACGAGTGCGCGCCGGCCGGCATCGGTGACCATGGCACGGGTGCGCTCTGCGTCGTCGTGTTCGTTGAGGTAGCTGATCACGACGTCTGCCCCCTCGCGCGCGAACGCGAGCGCGACGGCCTTGCCGATCCCGCTGTCTGCACCGGTGATCACGGCCACCTTGTCGGTGAGCCTTCCACTGCCGCGGTAGCTCGTCTCGCCATAGTCGGGCGCGGGATCCATCGCGGCTTCCGTGCCGGGTGCGTCCTGTTGCTGAGCGGGCTGGGACATGAGACCTCCGTGTGTGGCGGCGGATGCGACGTCCGCTGCGGTGGCTGGGAGCTTCCATTCAACTCCGCAACGCCGCAACCGTTCCTCCCCGTTGACAGCACCACGAGCGCGGCGTACAGAACGTCAGTGAGTCGCGAGCCAGCCCGTCGCGGCGGCGATCTCCTCGTCGTCGATGCCGTGACCACCCGGTCGGCGTCGGCGATCCACCCGCGCGCCGCGGGCCTCCAGCTGGGCCACGAGCCGGTCCACGCTGGCGGCGGGCGCCATCGGGTCGTCATCTCCACCGAGCAGCAGCACGGCGCTGCCGTCGAGGGCAGACTCGATCTCCCGGTCGGCGAACGGGTACATGCCGGAGAACGCGACGACCCGGCGAGTAACGTCGGGATGCAGGGCGCCGAGCGCGAGGGCCATGTTCGCGCCGTTCGAGAAGCCTGCGGCAACGACCTCCGGCCGCCCGAGCTCGTAGCGGTCGCACGCCCATCGCGCGAACTCCGCGAGTTCGCCCGCGCGCAGCACAACGTCGTCGACGTCGAACACGCCCTCGGCCTCGCGGCGGAACCAGCGGGCCATGCCGCGCTCCGTGACTGTTCCGCGCGGGGCGAGCACCGTGGCATCCGGGTCGATGACGCCGGCGAGTGCCGCGATCTCCCGTTCACTGCCGCCCGTGCCGTGCAGCATGAGCAGCACGCGGCCGGTTCCTCGGCGAAAGACGTGCGGGCGCTCCTCCATCAGGACTCCACAGCCGCGAATGCGGGGTTGTTCTCGACGGGCAGGGCGACAGGCGGCACCGCGTGCTCGATGTCCTCGCGGGAGGGCTCGAGCCACGGTGGAAGCTTGAGCCCCCGGCCGAGTTCGAGCAAGGGCTCGTCGATGTCGAACCCGGGGGTGTCTGTCGCGATTTCGAAGAGCACGCCGCCCGGTTCGCGAAAGTAGATCGACGTGAAGTACTGGCGGTCGAGGATGGCCGTCACTGCGAAGCCGCGGTCGACGAGCTGGTCGCGCCACGCGGACTGCGTCGCAAAGTCGGGCACCCGGAACGCGATGTGGTGCACGGTACCGCCCGCAGTGAGCCCGGGCTGCGCAGTCCTGTCGGCTATGACGTCGACGATGTTGCCCGGTCCTCCGTCACCCGCCGCGAGACGGATGCGGTCGCCCCGCTCGGAGACGACGCGCAAGCCGAGGTCTTCGGTGAGCACGCGCACCGTGCCGGCCGGTTCGTTCACGGTGAGCACCGAAGAGTGCTGGCCGCGCACGGCGAAATCGGCGGGCACCGAGGCGGAGTCCCACGGGTCGCGGGGGTCGGTCACAGACGAGGCCACGAAGTCGAGCTGCAGACCGTCTGGGTCGCGCAGCGAGAGTCGCTCCTCGCTCGAATCATCGGTCGTGATGGTCGAAGCGACGCCGAGACCGGCGAAGTGGTCACGCCACCAGCCAAGGCTGCCGGCCGGGACCGAGAACGCGGTCGACGTCGATTGTCCGGCGCCGATGCGGCCCTGCGGCACGCCCTGCCATGGGAAGAACGTCATGAGCGAGCCCGGCCGACCGGCGTCGTCGCCGTAGTAGAGGTGGTAGGTGCCCGGGTTGTCGAAGTTGACCGTTTTCTTGACGAGCCGGAGACCGAGGCCACGAATATAGAAGTCGATGTTGCGCTGGGGATCGCCGCCGATGGCGGTGACGTGGTGCAGTCCCGAAGTGTGTGCGTTCATTGTGCCCTCCCAGGCTCGTCGTTAATATATGCAAACGCATGGAAATCGCCGGTATTCCCGAACTTTCAGATCTGGGGCCGACCCGCAAGTGGTTGACCGTTGTTCGTGCCCGATGGTTCGCTAGGGCGAATCCCCCTGGAGGCAAGACATGCGAGCAATGGTGTACCGCGGCCCGTACAAAGTGCGGGTCGAGGAGAAGGACATTCCGACCATCGAACACCCGAACGACGCGAT
>JAODAY010000294.1 GCA_025463665.1 Microbacteriaceae bacterium | reverse complement strand
CGCGCTCGACCTGCCGCGCAAGCTGCAGATCGAGTTCTCCGGCGTCGTGCAGGCCAAGACCGACGCCGAGGGTGGCGAAGTCACGAGCGGCCAGATCTGGGAGATCTTCCAGGACGAGTATCTGCCCGCCGCTGCCGAGCACCCTGAAGCCAAGTGGGGGCGCTTCGAGCTGGCCCGCATCGAGACCGAGAGCGACCTCGGCGGGGAAGTGTCGCTCAAGACCATGCTGCGGGTCGGCGAGACCGTTGTTCCGGCGAATGCGACCGGGAACGGCCCGATCGCGGCGTTCCTCCACATCATGACCGAGCAGGGCATCGACGTGAAGCTGTTCGACTACGTCGAGCACGCCCTGAGCGCGAGCGGCGACGCGTATGCCGCCGCCTACGTGGAGTTGAGCGTCAACGGCACGCGCCTGTGGGGCGTCGGCATCGACGCGGACATCTCGACCGCCTCGCTCAAGGCCGTCGTCTCCGCGGTCAACCGTGCCGTGCGGGCGGCCTCGGGCGACCGCGAGCTCGCGGCCGTATAGCGGCGCCGCCGCCCCGCCCGTCCTCGTCGCGATGCTTCCCGCGTCAATCGGAAATTCAGGAGTTATGGCGCTCGTCGCCTGACCTCTCCGCGACAACCCGCGCAGTCGCGAATCTGCAGCGCGTAGTTCCTGAATTTCCAACTCGGGGTGCCCGCCGCGATCGCCTAGCGCGGCCTCGTCCGGCCCCTTCCCGCACCCTTATGGGAATTCAGGAGTTACGGCGACGACTGCTTCCGGCAGCCGCGAGGTTGCGGCACAACCCGTGAGGGTCCCGTGCTCAACTCCTGAATTTCCGTAGGGGGGTGCGGCGGCAGGCGCGGCGGCGCCGCGGCTGCCGTGGTGGCCTACTTGCGAAAGTTGCGGAAGTTCTGGAAGCGGCGCAACGTCGGGATGCGCTCGATGCGGCGCTGCTCCGGCAGCTTCCAGTTGAACAGAACCGCGAGCACGCGCAGCCCGAACGTGACGGAGACACACGCGATCGCCGCCACGAAGACGTTGACGTCGAGCGCCACGAGCCCGACGAGGGTCGTGGCGCCGGCGAGCGCGGCGACGGCGTAGAGCGACCCCACCTGCATGATCGCGATCGGCAGGTTCAGCAGCATGTCGCGCATGATCGACCCGCCGACGGCCGAGATCGCCCCGACGAAGACGGCGGGCACCGGCGGCAGGCCGAGGGCGAGCGCCTTCGTGGTTCCGATCGCCCCGAACAGCCCGATCGTCAGCGCGTCGAGCACCGTGATGACGTTCGACAGCTTCGAGAACACGCGCTCGAGCAGCATTCCCGCGAGTGCGGCGAGGGTCGCCGTCGGCATGTACCAGTTGCTCTGCAGGGCGATGGGCGTCTCATTGAGGAGAAGATCGCGCAGGATGCCGCCACCGAATCCCGTCGCAAGTCCGATGATCGCGACCCCCAGCAGGTCGAGCCTGCGGTCGCGGAACTGGGCGGCGAAAAGCGCGCCTTGCAGGCTGCCAATGCTGATGGCCAGCAGGTCGGCCCAGGCGGGAATGGCGAAAGCGGCGGATGTCACGAGACCATTCTTCCGCGCCCGCGGCCGCCGCGCCTGCCGACGCGGGGGCCTCGCCCGAAAGTGGGGGCCTCGCCCGAAAGTGGGGCCACGGGCGGAGGCAGGTGACGGATACCTGAAGCCACACGTGGGCGGCGCTGCATCCGTCGGAGAAATGCTCAGACGCTAGGGTCTTTCCATGCGGACACTCAGGGAGTCGATCGTGCTTGTCACCGGCGCGGCGATGGGCATGGGCGCGCTCTACGCGAGGCGCGCGGTCGCCGAGGGCGCGACGGTCGTGCTGTGGGACGTCGATGCGCCCCTGCTCGCGGAGGTCGCGGCGGAGCTCGGGCCGCAGGCTCGCCCCTACGTCGTCGACCTGTCCGATCAGAAGGACATCGCGCGAGCCGCGGCCCTCGTGCGTGCTGAGGTAGGAGACCCCGTCGTCGTGATCAACAACGCGGGTATCGTGCGCGGCAAACTCTTCGTCGACCACGATCACGACGCCGACATCGAGCTGACGATGCGGGTAAACGCTCTCGCCCCCATGCACGTGACCCGCGAGTTTCTGCCGGCGATGCTCGCCGACCCTGGAGAGAGCCGCATCGTGAACATCGCCTCGGCGGCTGGGCTGATCTCGAACCCGCGGATGAGTGTCTATGCGGCATCCAAGTGGGCCGTCGTGGGGTGGAGCGACTCGCTCCGCCTCGAACTGACGCTGAGCGGGTCGGCACGCATCAAGGTCACGACCGTGTGCCCGAGCTTCATCACGACGGGAATGTTCGCGGGCGCGAGGGGTCCGAGGCTGACGCCGCTGATGAGCCCCGAGGCGGTCGTATCCAGGGTGTGGGCCGCGATGAGGAAGGGCAGACCGATGCTCATGCTGCCGGCAATGGTGCCGGTGTCGAAGCTGTTCCGAGGGGTGCTTCCGGTGCGCGCGTGGGACTTCGTGGCGGGCACCGTCTTCCGTGTGTACAACTCGATGGACGAGTTCAGCGGACGGCCGTCGAAGTAGAGCGGGCCGGCGGGGCGCGCTGTGCGCTCACCTCTCGGCGAGGTACTCCGCGAAGGTGCGCCCGCCGGAACGGGTTGCCGGCACGAGATGGTGCCCGGCCCGGTAGCCAGACCAGACCTTGCCGGCGAGCCGGAAGTCGACGATGCGCCGCGGCGCTGACCCCGCGTCGACATAGAGCCGCGCAAGCTGGTGGCCGGTCAGGATCTGCGGGCCGCCGAGATCGCGCACGCGTCCGCGCGGTTCGCCGAGCGCGAGGGTCGCCAGTTCGTCGGCCACGACGCGGGTGTCGACGGGCTGGATCTTGAGGCGCGGCGCGAACAACACCGGGAGCCTGCCCTGCGCGTCGAACAGGCCAGCGGCGAACGAGTGGAATTGCACAGTGCGGAAGACCGTCACCCCGAGGCCGCTGGCGGTGATGACCCTCTCCGCCGCGAGCTTGGCGCGGTAGTACGGGAATGGAATCTCCTCAATGCCGACGATGGAGATGAACACGAGGTGGCTGACCCCAGAGGCACGGGCGGCCGAGACGAGGCTGGCGGCCTCGCGCTCCTGGTGTTTGCCGGCTGCGAGGTGCACGACGGTGTCTACGCCGTCGAGCGCGGGCGCGAGACCCACTCCGGTGTTGAGGTCGGCGACGCGGGTGGCGGTGCCACCCGGCCGGCGGCTCATGACCAGGGGCGACAGGCCGCGCGCGCGGAGCGCGGGAACCACATCGCTCCCCAGGGTGCCGGAGCCTCCCGTAACCAGAATGCTCACTGTGTCGCCCGCCTGTCGTTGTTGGCTCGCCTGGTCGTGCGCTGTCACCCCCATTGTGCTGGGCAGAGCCGATAATGGGTAAGTGCCCCTTTACCGTGATGAAGCCGTCGTGCTGCGAACCCACAAGCTGGGCGAGGCGGATCGCATCGTCACGATGCTCAGCAGGAACCACGGCAAGATCCGCGCGGTCGCGAAGGGGGTGCGCCGCACCGCCTCCAAATTCGGCGCGCGACTCGAGCCGTTCATGGTCGCCGACGTGCAGCTCTTCGAGGGGCGCACGCTCGACATAATCACGCAGGCGGAGTCGCTCGGTTCGTACGGGGCGGAGATCAGCGCCGACTACGGCAGCTACACCGCCGCAAGCGTCATGGTCGAGACCGCCGACAAGATCACCGACGACGACGGTTCGCTGCAGCAATATCTCCTGCTCGTCGGGGCCCTGCGTTCGCTCGCCCGGCGCGAACACGGGTCGAGCGTCACGCTCGACAGCTACCTGTTGCGCTCGCTCTCGATAGCCGGCTGGGCACCGAGTTTCGTCGACTGCGCCGTCACCGGGGCGCCCGGACCGCACACCGTGTTCGTTCCGCAACTGGGTGGTGTCGTCGCCGACGAGGTCGCGCCTCCCGGATCCCCCCGCCTCGAACTCGCCACCCTGTCACTGCTCGCCTCCCTGCTCACGGGAGACTGGGTGGCGGTCGAGGCCTCTGAGGAGCGTCACCAGAGCCAGGCGAGCGGGGTCGTCGCCGCCTACACGCAGTTCCACCTCGAACGCACCCTGCGTTCGCTCCAACACGTCGATCGGTCCACTGCATGAAGTTCATCAAACCGGGTATGACCCACGCCGACGCCGTCGAATTCAGGGCGGTGGATTGGACGGGGATCTACCCGCCGGTGATGGACAAGAGAGCGGTGCCGGAGCACGTTGCCATCGTCATGGACGGCAACGGGCGCTGGGCCAACGGCAGGGGGCTGACACGGGTCGAGGGTCACAAGGCGGGCGAGGCATCCCTTCTCGATGTCGTCGCCGGCGCGATCCAAATCGGCGTCAAACACCTGAGCGTCTACGCGTTTTCGACCGAAAACTGGAGGCGCTCGCCGGACGAGGTGCGCTTTCTCATGGGGTTCAACCGCGACGTGCTGCATCGCCGCCGCGACCAGCTCAACGACTGGGGAGTGCGCGTGCGTTGGGCCGGACGCAAGCCGCGTCTCTGGGCCTCGGTGATCACCGAGCTGCAGTACGCGGAGAAGCTCACGGCGGGCAACGACGTGCTGACCCTCACGATGTGCGTCAATTACGGCGGACGCACCGAGATCGCCGACGCCGTGCGCGCCATCGCCGACGACGTCGCGGCCGGCAGGCTCAAGCCGAGCGCGATCACGGAGAAGACGATCCAGAAGCGCCTGTACGCGCCCGACCTGCCTGACGTCGACCTCTTCGTGCGCAGCTCGGGCGAGCAGCGCACGAGCAACTTCATGCTCTGGCAGAGCGCCTACGCCGAGATGGTCTTCCTCGACACCCTCTGGCCGGACTTCTCCCGCGTCGACCTCTGGCACGCGATCGAGCTCTACGCCGCCCGCAACCGCCGGTACGGCGGGGCGGTGGACACACCGACGGCCTAAGCGATGCCCCCTCCGGGGAATAACTGGAGGGGCCGCT
>JAODAY010000184.1 GCA_025463665.1 Microbacteriaceae bacterium | reverse complement strand
CCGGTTGTTTGCGGCTTGGAAACCGACTGTCCAGACAGAGTCTGCTGCGAGGCGTGCCTTGGTTCCGGCCAAATACGGGCGCTCGCGCGTGCCGTCGGGTTCACTGCGTGCGGGCTCGGACGCTTCCCCCACGGCTTCATGACGCGGTCGTGCTCCGTAATCGTCGGGTCAGAGAGACAATCCTTCAATTGAGTAGCGGCGCTCGATTCCCGCGGTCAGTTGTCCCCACTCGCTGCCCGTCACCCGATTCTGATGCGCGGTGAATACGGCTTCATCCTCGAAGCGCTCTTCAACCTGCCAAGTCATAGGGTCGGCTGTCGGCGCGACGCTAAAAGAGATGCATCCAGGCTCGGCTCGCGTGAGCGCGATGTGCGTCGGCAGGTTGTCAGAGACGCGGCGCGCCTCGTCCGCGTTCTTGCAAACAAGTCGGCCGGTTAGACGCACCTCATTCATAGTTTCATCGTAAATGCACGCACCGGTGGTGAGGATATCGGAACGCTTGAGCCCCGGGCTTTCGTCGCGGCGCTGCTCAGCGGTGGCATAGTCGGCGCCGGCCTCGACGTCTTCGAGAACAGCCCGCTGTTGCAGAGGCACTGCTCGCGCTCGACAACGTCGTGGTGTTGCCGCACCTCGCAAGCGGCACGGTCGAGACCGCCGGGCGACGACCTATCCCGGCGCTCCAAACCAGCGCAGCAGACTGTTTTTCAGCTCGAGTTCATCCTCACCCGCCCACACGACGTGGCCGTCGGGGCGCAGCAGCACGGCGGGCACGTGCAGTTCGTCGCTGACATCGACGACGTGATCGACCCGGTCCGCCCATCCCGCGACGGAGAGCCGACCGGTCTGGTCGAGCAGCAGCCCGCGACCCTTGCGGGTCAGCTCGAAGAGCCGACCCCGCGTCATCCGGATGTCACGAAGGCGCCTGCCGAGCAGTGCGTCGCCCGTGCCGACGTCGTAGCGCAGCCCGATTCCGGTGACCTTCTCGATCAGGAGGCGGCCCACGTCGTCGAGTTGCATGAGCTCGGTCAGCAGCCGGCGCACCGCCTGGGGGCCGGGCTTCGGGAGGATGAGCTCGGATTGGGCGCGGGTGAAGTTCAATACGTCGTCGCCGACCGGGTGGCGCTCGGAGTGGTAGCTGTCGAGCAGCCCTTCCGGCGCCCAGCCGTTCACCGCGGCGGCGAGCTTCCAGCCGAGGTTGAACGCGTCCTGGATGCCGAGGTTGAGGCCCTGGCCGCCGAGGGGCGGGTGCACGTGCGCTGCGTCTCCGGCCAGGAACACGGGGCCGGTGCGGTACCGCTCGGCCAACCGGGTGGCGTCAGTGAAACGGGACAGCCAGCGCGGCGAGTGCACGCCGAAGTCCGTGCCCGCGTACGCCCGCAGCTGCGTGCGGAACTCCTCCAGGGTCGGCGGCGCGGTGCGGTCCTCGGACACGCTCGCGGCGGGCACGACCCCGCGGTGTAACCCGTTCCCGGCCGGACCGATGCCGAAGCCCTTGTGTGTCTTGCGCACCTCGTCGACCACCGCAGCCAACTCGTCGGGCGGCGTCGTCACCTCCATCTCGCCGAGAAGCCATTCCGTGCGAGCGGGTTCGCCCATGAACTTGATGCCGAGCAGTCTCCGAACCGCGCTGTGGCCGCCATCGCAGCCCACCAGCCAGCGCGAACGCAGCCGCGTGCCATCGGCCAGCGCGACCGTGACTCCGTCGTCGTCCTGCTCGACGCCGGTCACCTCCTGGCCGCGACGCACCTCGGCGCCGAGCTCCACGGCGCGGTCGGCCAGCAGGCGGTCTGTCACAGGCTGACGGATGCCAAGCACGTAGCCGTGCGCCGTGTCCAGGTCGGCCGGCCAAGGTTTGTCGATCCCGGCGAAACGGGCGCCACCGGGATACTGCTGCCCGTGCGCGAGAAACCGCTCCAGCAGGCCCCGCTGATCCAAAATCTCGAGGCTGCGCGGATGCAGGCCCAGCGAGCGCACCAGCTGGCTCGGTTCCGCGTCCTTCTCCAGCACCAGCACGTCGACGTCGTGGAGGCGCAGCTCGCTCGCCAGCATCATCCCGGTCGGACCGCCCCCACTGATGATCACGTCAGGCATGGCACCCCCTTCGCTGAGGGTCAACCCTGGCCACGCTCGTAGCGCAGCAAGACCACCCCGTTACCGAAGCGTCGCGTCTCGACCAGAGTGAGGTTCATCCGGATCTCGGGCGCCTGAAATAGGGGGCGTCCCTCGCCGATCACGACGGGATGCACGTAGATTCTGTACTCGTCGATGAGGTCATGCCTCACGAATGTCGCGGCTAGGTTGGCGCCGCTCAGCGCGAGGTCACCTCCGGGCTGCGCCTTCAGCTTCGCGATCTCCTCCGGCACCACGTCGCGGATCACGGTGGTGTTCCATCGCGGCTCCGTGAGGGTGCGGGAATAGACAATCTTGGGCATTTCACGCCAGATGCCGGCGAACTCGGCCATGACCGCGGTGCTGTCGGGATCCTGGTCGGCCGTGGGCCAGAATTCGGCCATCAGCTCGTGGGTGACCCTCCCATCCAGGAACCCGCCCATCGCCCTGCACTCGTCGTTCATGTGCTGGTGCAGTTCGTCGTCCACGAGGTGCCAGCTGATGTCGCTGCCGAGACCTTCGAAGAATCCGTCCAGAGACACCTGCGACATCAGGATGATCTTCCGCATGTGGAGCCCTCCATAACGCGGCGCGCATGGGTCGGGCCGCCGCTGTTGACTCCAGTGAAGCACGTCGGGGTTCGACGGGACAGGCCCCCGGGAGCCCACCAGGTCAGGTGGGACGCGCAGCACCTTCATGTCCGTCAGCGGGCATGGGAGGCAGGCATCGCAGGATCGAGAGCAAACCGCGCACCGCAATCTCTCCGCAACCATGCGGGACGAGAACCGTGTCACCGGCCGAGAGCGGAATTGACTGGCCGTGTGCGTCAGTCAGTTCGCCGATTCCGTCCAACACCACAATGATTCCGAAGCTCGCGGCAAATCTCGCTTCCTCCGCAATGTCGGTGCGTTCCGCCAGGAAGAACCTTGCTGAGCCCTGAGACAAGGTCACGGAGTCTCGCCCATCGCGCATGACCAGACCCCCGATCTCTTCGTCGCTCCACGAACCGGTGTCAACCGCCTGCAGCGCTGTGGCAAACCCGAGTCCGAGGTGCCCTGAGCTCGGTCCGTCGATCTCGAATCCTTTCCATTCGAGGAGGATGGACAAGTCCTCTGGTTCCTGCAGCTCCACGAGAAAGATGCCCTTGCCGATGGCATGCGGCAGCCCAGGTGGAACGTAGACGCTGTCTCCGGGGCGGACGTCGATACGGTGCATCGACTCGAGCATGGCCTCGGAGTCTTGTTGCTCCATCAGCCGCTGCAGCTCCAGGTCGCTGATGCCGGCGCGGAATCCGATATAGACGGTTCCGCCCTCCAGGATGTACCACGCTTCCGCTTTACCGTGGTCGCGACCGAGGTGTTCACGCGCGAAGGCGGCGCCGGGATGAGCGTGGACGGGCAGGCGTTCTCCGGCGTCGAGGAGCTTCACGAGCAGCTTGGAGTCCGCGCCGAACGCGCGCACGTGGTCTTCGCCCAGCCATTCAAGCGGATGGTCGCGAATCTCCTCGCGAAGAGTGCGGCCGTCGGCGAGCGTGGTGAGCCCTAGAGTGCGCTCGCCGAAGAGCGTTGTTGAGGATCCCACCCAGTCTTCGGGCACGCGCGGTTGGGTGCTTCCGTTCTGTCGGAAGGCGGCGATTTTCGACCCTCCCTCATAGAAGCGGTTCGCCGGCTGATTGGCGGCCAAGAGCAGGGGGTGCGTCATTGCGAATCCGTTCTCCGAGGGGTCATGGCAAGCCCGCGGTCTCGTATGGTGGTGGGCAGCACGAGGGTCTGCCAAGGCGAAGTGTCTCCGTTTATGCGTCGAAAGAGCAACTCGGCGGCGAGGCGGCCCAGCGCCGCAGGGTCGTAACCAATCACTCGGATCGCGTTGGGCAACATGCGCGCGGCACCGAAGTCTCCGAAGCCGATGATGGGCTCGTGGTCCCCGCGATTCCACACCGCCTCGGCGACGCCCAGCGTGATGAGCGCATGTCCGCAAATGAAGGCGGTGGGTGGGTCATCCGCATCCAGCAGTGAGTCCGTCGCACGGCGCGCATCGTCCTGCTCGCGAATGTCGGTGCGGACCAGCGTGTGGTCGAGGATGATCCCGGCTTCCTCGAGCGCCGTCTCCACCCCCTCGAGACGTTCGCGCATGGTTGGCATGCGCAGAGTGTCGACTATCACACCGATTCGCCGGTGGCCTTCCTTGATGAGCAGCCGGGCGGCGCTGAAAGTTCCGCCTAGATTGTCGAGAACGACGGAGTCGGCGCTGAGCCCGGCCGGAACGCGGTCGATGAAGACCATGGGGATCCCCCGCTGGATCTCGCCGCGAAGTGGTGCGTGATTGCCAGCCGCCGGAACGACGATCATGCCGTCGACGCTCCGACCACACAAGTTGAGGATGATCTCGCGCTCTGCGTCAACGTCTTCTGGTGAGGTCGCCGTGATGAGGTAGGCGCCGTGGTCGCCAGCGACTTGGGCGACGCCGGTGCCAAATCCGCTGAAGGAATCGCTCACGGTGTCTGTGATCACGAATGCGATCGTCGGTTGCAACTTGCCGGTACGTAGGCTCGCGGCGATTTGGTTCCGTCGGAATCCGAGCGCGGCTGCGGCCTCGTTGACCTTCGCTGCCAGTTCGGGATTGACCGTGTCAACTTCGTTGACAACGCGGGAGACGGTCTTGAGACTCACGCCAGCGAGTTCCGCGACATCCGTCATCGTTGGGCGTCTGGGCGTTTCTTCCGTCGTGCTCATGCTCGTCAGCCTCCTCACGCCATCGTGTCACCTCTTCCACAGTTGGAGTAGACAACGTTGTCCCGAGTATATATTCTGACGGGACAACGTTGTCTCGGCAGCAAAAAAGACATGTTGCCTCGTGCTCGGACCGCCCACGACGGGCGGCCATGCTGGACTGCTGCGTGCCCAAACGCGTCGTGAACGACCTGCATCACATGAATGTTCGAAAATACAAAGGAGTAGTTTTCTATGCGCGCTATTGCGAAAGTCGGCGGTGCCGTCGGCGTCATTCTCTTGGCCACGAGCCTTTCGGCCTGCACAGACGGAAGCGAGGCTGCGTCAGGACCCAGCAGCACAGAGGTCACGTCCGTCGGCCTCATGGTTCAAGACCTAGGCAACCCCTTCTTCTCGTCGATGTCGAACGGAGTCGAGGCCGCCGCCAAGGAGCTTGGTGCCTCCTACACCGCTCAGGATGGCCGTCAGGATCTCGGAGCTCAGAACGATCAGATTGATGCGTTCATTCAGCAGGGCATCGATGTCATCCTCGTCAATGCCGTCGACTCCGACGGCATTGGACCGGCAGTCACTCGGGCCATCAACGCGGGCATCACGGTCGTAGCAGTTGACGTCGGTGCAAAGAACGCTCAAGCCACCGTCACGACTGACAACGTGCAGGCTGGCAGGATCTCATGCGAGTTCCTGGCCAACAAGATCGGAGGAGCGGGGGACATTCTCCTCGTAGATGGAACGCCTACAACCTCCATCGAGGACCGCGTTCAGGGCTGCAACGAGGCACTCGCGGAGTTCCCAGATATCAAAATCGTGGGCCAGCAGAACGGCGACAACGGGCGTGATAAAGCGCTCACGCTCACGACCGACATGATCACCGCGTCTCCCGACATCAAGGGAATTTTCGGCATCAACGACCCGACTGCGCTTGGCGCCAACCTCGCCGCCAAGCAGGCGGGACTCAACGACTTGATCATCACCGGCGTCGACGGCTCGCCGGAGGCCGTGAAGGACATGACCTCAGGTGACTCCATGTTCCAGGCAACGGCTGCGCAGGATCCTTATCTCTTGGGCACGACGGCACTGGAAATGGCTGTCAAGCTGCGCGCGGGTGACAAGCTCGATGAGGACCTGGTCCTCGTGCCCAGCACTTTGGTCGACGTCGACAACGTCGGCGAGTACAAGGGCTGGAAGTAGCAGAAGCGGCGGCGCCATACCGGCGCCGCCCTTCCTGCAACGATTCTGCCCAGGAAATGAACTGACATGACTGATTCACTACTCGCGATGAACGGCGTCACTAAGAGGTTCGGAGGCGTCACGGCCCTTAACGATGTGCACTTCGACCTCCTTCCCGGAGAGATTCACGCTCTCATGGGCGAGAACGGAGCCGGCAAATCGACCCTGATGAAAATTTTGTCCGGTGTTTATACGCCCGACGCGGGATCGATTCGCATTCTCGGTGAGGCCGTAACCATCAGTGGCCCTGCGGACGCCTTGACCAAGGGCGTCGCCATCATCCATCAAGAGCTGAACAACATCCCGCACATGACTGTGGCGGAGAACCTCGCCCTGGGCAACGAGCCGTCGCGCGGCGGCGTTCTGAATCGTGGCGAGCTGAGGCGTCAGGCCCGGGAGAAGCTCGCCCGAATCGGTGCGGATATTCCCGTCGATATGCCCGTCGGTCGGCTGAGTGTTGGCATGCAGCAGATGGTGGAGATCGCCCGCGCCGTCGCCGAGGACGCGAAGATCCTCATCCTCGACGAACCGACCGCCGCTCTCTCCCGCGGCGAGACGGAACGACTGCTTGACCTGGTTGAGGAGATGCGCGATTCCGGCATGGGCCTGATCTACATCAGTCACCGCATGGAAGAAGTGTGGCGCCTGGCCAATCGAATAACGGTCTTTCGCGACGGCGCGTGGGTGAGCACGACCACCCGCGAGGAGGCGACACCCGCCCAGATCGTCAACCGCATGGTGGGTCGCAACATCGGCAACCTGTACGTAAACGAAGACCGCATCATCGGTGAGCCTGTACTCACCGCAGCCGGGATAACAGACGGCCGAGGAGTCGGGCCCGTCGACCTCACTATTAGGAGCGGGGAGGTGCTCGGGCTGGTCGGACTCATCGGTGCCGGCCGGACCGAAGTTGCGCGGATGCTGTTCGGCGCAGATCCAATGGACTCGGGTGAGGTGACGTTGGCGGGTAAGGACGTTCGAATTCGATCGCCGCGTGATGCCATCGCCGCAGGTATTGGGCTCGTTCCTGAGAGTCGCAAGGAGCAGGCGCTGTTTCTGGACATGTCGATCCGGGATAACACGGTGATGTCCTCGCTACCGGAATATTCGGTTGCCGGAGTGATGAAACTGCGAGCGATTGCCACCGCGGTGCGCAAGCAAACGGAAGGCCTAAAGGTAAGGAATTCCTCGCTCGGCCAATCCGTCGCCAGCCTGTCAGGAGGAAACCAACAGAAGGTCGTTCTGGCGAGATGGCTCATGATGGCGCCTCGCGTGCTCATCCTGGACGAGCCGACTCGTGGAGTAGACATCGGCGCGAAGCAGGAGATTTATCGACTCATCAACGAACTTGCCAAGAGCGGTGTCGGAATACTGCTGATCTCGTCAGACCTCCCCGAAGCACTCGGCATCAGCGACAGGATTATCGTCGCCAGGAACGGGAGATTCGTCAAAGAATTCAGCGGCACTTCCGCCTCCGAACACATGGTGATGATGTGGGCGACCGGGGTCGCAAGGGGAGACGTAACTGCAGACACAGAATCACAAGTGGAAAAGGAACAACAAGCATGAGCGTTCAGGAATCGCCCGCTGCCGTCGTAGAAGCGCCACCGAAG
>JAODAY010000160.1 GCA_025463665.1 Microbacteriaceae bacterium | reverse complement strand
ACTGCAGCGCCACAATGAAGGAGGGGTTGCCTCCTCCGTCGTCACCTCCGCTGAGCAACTGCGAGGTCGGCTTCATGACCTGCAGAATCTCGAGGTCGCCTTCGACGGTCGAGCCGGGGGAAGACAGGTTGAGCGCGCCGCCGAGCACACGGCCGGCGGCGGTGGCCTGCCTGGAGCGCGGCACCCATTCGACGGTGACGCTCGGGTGATCGCTGAACCCGTGGCCCACACCTCGTGCATCGTGCACCACGCGCACTCCCGCACGCTCAAGCTCCGCGCCCGGGCCGACACCCGAGAGCATCAGCAAGTGGGGCGTGCCAATGCCTCCGGCGGCGAGCACCACCTCCGAAGCCAAGACGGTCGACACCTCGCGCTCCGACTCGACTTCTACGCCGATGGCGCGAGTGCCGTCGAACATCACTCGGCGAACGGTACTGCGGCCCTGCACCGTGAGGTTCGGTCGATTGAGCACGGGGAGGAGGTAGGCGAGTCCCGTATTCTGGCGCACCCCATCGACACTGGCGAGGGGCACGGCGCCGAAACCCGGCGGTTGTTCGCCATTCTTATCCGGCTCTTCGGCGAACCCCAGCTCGAGGCACGCTGCGGCGAACGCGCTTTCGGCTGGGAGATCAAGCGCCGGTCGAGACACGCGCATCGGGCCGGTGGCTCCGTGCGCCGGCTCGCCGGCGAAGTCTGCGTCGGCCTCGATCCTGCTGTAGAGCGCAAGCAGTCGGTCGGCCGCCCACTCGTCATTCCCGCCTGCGGCCCAACGGTCGAAGTCGGCGCGGCGGGCACGCACGAAGTAGCCGCCGTTGATTGCGGTCGATCCGCCGAGAACGCGTCCCCTGGCGATCGCATAGGGGCGGTCCGGGGTGAGGTGAGCGGGGTATGCCCAGTTCAACGGATGCCCCGGATCGGCGCCGCGCAGCGTGCCGGCGTCGAGCAGCTCGGGAGGGAAACCGTGCTCGGTCGTCGGCACGGGTCCGGCCTCGAGAACCAGCACTCTGCAGCTGGAACGCTCGCTCAAGCGGGCGGCAAGGGGAGACCCGGCCCCACCCGAACCGACGATGATCACGTCGTAACGGTCGGGGACGAGACTCACGAGCGCTCGGCCAGAATGGTGAAACTGTCGCCGAGCAACGCCAGCAGGTCGGCGCCATCCTCGCGCAACCACTGCTCGTATGCGGCGAGACACGTGGCGAGGCTCACCCACGCGATCGTCTGGGGCTCGAGGTCCAGTTCGTCCGCTCCCAGACGGCGAGCGGCGAACCGAGCGACGACGCCCCGCCACGCTGCATATCGCAGCGTCGAGTGCGCGAGGAGATCCGGCACATGCAGCAGCAGCTCCATTCGACGCCGATGGTACGACACCTCACTATCGGGCAGCCGGTTGAACTCGAGAGCAGCCTCCCGCACTGCTTCGATGATCGGCAGGGTGTCCGGCAGTGAGTCGAGGAACACAGTCATGCGCTCGAGCAACACGTCGAACTCGCCCCACGGCAGGTCATTCTTCGAGGGGAAGTACCGGAAGAAGGTGCGGCGACCGATGCCCGCAGCCGCGGCAATGTCGTCGATGGTGGTCGCCTCGAAGCCGCGGTCGAAGAACAGCTCGAGCGCCACATGGCTCAGCTGGTCGTGGGAGGTGGACGGCTGGCGCCCGGGCGCTGATGGACGCACAGGCTGAACTCTACTCACGAGCAGATCCTGCGCAAGCTCCTTGTTTTGCGGCACTCGGTGTCATTACAGTCCTAAGCATTCCGACGACGGTGTCGGAGCCGATTGTCGAGGAGCTACACGATGAGCCGATCCACAGACCACATTGCGCCCGCTGACCAAGCCGCGTCTTCGCCAGCCGGAGCGCCGGTGATTGCGGCCGACACGCTTGTCGAAGAGGTCTCGATCGACGGCATGTGCGGCGTCTACTAGTCGCTGATCGAGCGTGACTCCCATGCCCGACCTCGATCTCGATTCGCCGTGGACCCTGCATCCCCAGGTGTCTGTTCGCCCAGAACCATTCGGGGCGTTGCTCTACCACTTCGGCACCCGCCGGCTCTCCTTTCTCAAGGATGTGACGCTCCTGACCGTGGTCAGGGGACTGGCGCAGGCGCCCACCGCACGAGCGGCCTGCCTCGCAGCGGGCGTCAGCGACAGCGAGCTGCCCACGTTCGAACGAGCCCTCGGCACACTCGCCCGCTCGTCGATGCTGATCGAGAGGCCGCCCGCGGCCGCCGAGGCACCACCGTCGAAGGAGAGAAACGCATGACAATGCTCGACATGAAACCCGCAGACACCCCCGCGGCGGCCCGACTGGTCGACCTGTTCGAGCTCGGCCTCGACGCCCCGATCTGTCTGACCTGGGAACTGACCTACGCCTGCAACCTGTCATGCTCGCACTGCCTGTCGAGCTCCGGCCGACGCGATCCGCGCGAGCTGAGCACGGAGGAGTGCAAGGCCGTGATCGACGAACTGCAGCGCATGCAAGTGTTCTACGTCAACATCGGGGGCGGCGAGCCCACCGTGCGCAGCGACTTCTGGGAGATCGTCGACTACGCGACCGCGCACGACGTGGGAGTCAAGTTCTCGACGAACGGGGTGAAAATCACCCCGGAGATTGCTCAACGACTGGCGAAGAGCTCCTACGTCGATGTGCAGATCTCGCTCGACGGCGCCACCGCCGAGGTCAATGACGCCGTACGCGGTCCGGGGTCATACGCGACGGCCATCCGCGCCATGCAGAACCTCTCCGACGCCGGCTACCGGGGCTTCAAGATCTCAGTTGTCTGCACGCGGCAGAACCTGTCGCAGCTCGATGAGTTCAAGGCCATCGCCGACCGGTACGGTGCCCAGTTGCGACTCACCCGGCTGCGCCCCTCGGGTCGTGGTGCCGACGTCTGGGACGACCTGCATCCGCTCCCCGAGCAGCAGCGCGGTCTCTACGACTGGCTCGTGGCGCACGGCGAGGGGGTGTTGACCGGAGACTCGTTCTTCCATCTCTCCGCCTACGGCAACGCGCTGCCCGGGCTCAACCTGTGCGGTGCCGGACGGGTGGTCTGCCTCATCGACCCGATCGGCGACGTCTATGCGTGCCCGTTCGCGATCCACGAGAATTTTCTCGCCGGCAACGTGCGCTCGCCGGGCGGCTTCCGGGAGGTGTGGCAGCATTCCGACCTGTTTCTCGAGCTGCGGAACCCGCAGACCGGGGGCGCCTGCACCAAGTGTCAGTTCTTCGACTCCTGCCGCGGCGGGTGCATGGCCGCCAAATTCTTCACCGGCCTACCGCTTGACGGACCGGATCCGGAGTGCGTGCGCGGCTTCGGCGAGGACGCGCTGCGCGACCGGTCAGGCGATGCGCTGCCCAAGCCGGACGGCGACCACTCCCATCTCACGTCGCCCCCGCGCCCCAGAACAAACAAGCCCGTTCCGATCACACTCACGATGCGTCGACCGGATCGTGCGCCCGTGAGCGCCTGCGCGGAAGATCCACTCAGCGGGTTCCACACGGCGTAGTCCGGCCATCGGCCGACGCAGACCACATCACTGGCGGCCCCTGCCGGTCGATGCCATCACCAAGCAACACCCGATTTCGACGGAAGGAACAGGACCATGGGAAGACTAGAAGGCAAAGTGGCCTTTATTACCGGAGCGGCCCGCGGCCAGGGGCGCAGTCACGCGATCAGGCTGGCCCAGGAGGGCGCGGACATCATCGCGATCGACATTTGCGAAGACGTGGCGGCGAATCCTTACAAAGGTGCGACGGAGGAGGACCTGGCGGAGACGGTGCGCCAAGTGGAGGCGCTCGACCGGCGGATCGTGGCCACCAAGGCCGACGTGCGCAACTTCGAACAACTCAAGAAGGCGGTCGACGACGGTGTCGCCCAGTTGGGAAAGCTGGACATCGTCGCGGCCAACGCCGGGATCGCCGGCACCCCGCATCACTCCGAGGACATCCCCGAGGAGGAGTGGCTTGACATGATCGACATCAACCTCACCGGTGTCTGGCGCACGGTCAAGGCCGCCATCCCGCACCTCAAGGCGAACAAGGGCGGCTCGATCATCATCACGAGCTCCGACGCCGGGCTGTTCGCCTACGCGAACATCTCACACTATGTGTCGGCCAAGCACGGCCTCGTCGGGCTGATGCGCACCCTCGCTCTCGAGCTCGCGCCCGACATGATCCGAGTGAACAGCGTGCACCCGACCACCGTCGACACCGACATGGTGCAGAACGAGACCATCTACAAACTCTTCCGGCCCGATCTCGAGAACCCGACGAAAGAGGATTTCGCCGCGGCGGCGACGATGATGAACGCTCTGCCGATCCCGTGGGTCGAAGCAGTGGACATCTCCAACGGCGTGCTGTTCTTCGCCTCGGACGAGTCACGGTACATCACGGGCGTTCCCCTGCCCATCGACGCCGGTGCGGCGGTGAAGTGATGGCACGCCTCGATGGAAAGGTCGCCTTCGTCACCGGTGCCGCTCGCGGGCAGGGTCGCAGCCACGCGTTGCGACTCGCTCAGGAGGGCGCGGACATCATCGCCATCGATGTCGCCCAGCAACTGCCCACTGTGGAGTACGCCATGGCGACCCCGGACGATCTCGCCGAGACGGTGAGGCAGATCGAGGCGCTCGACCGTCGCATCATCGCGAGCCAGGCCGACGTGCGCGACTTCGACGCCCTCAAGTCCGCCGTGGATGACGGTGTGGCGCAGCTGAGGCGGCTCGACATTGTCGCGGCCAACGCCGGCATCTTCACGCAGGGTCGAGCCGAGGAGCTCACCGACGAGCAGTGGGACGAGATGCAAGACGTCAACCTCAAGGGCGTCTGGCACACGGCCAAGGCCACGATCCCGCATCTCAGGGCGAACGGTGGAGGATCGATGATCCTCACCAGCTCTACCGCCGGAATCAAGGGCTTCGAGAACTTCGCACACTATGTGGCGGCGAAGCACGGCGTAGTCGGATTGATGCGCACCCTCGCGCTCGAACTCGCGGCCGACAGCATCAGGGTCAATACGGTGCATCCCACGAGCGTCGATACCGACATGATCCAGAACGCGATGCTCTACAAGCTGTTCGCACCCGACCTCGCCGAGGAGGACCGCACCCGCGAGAATCTCGGCGCCAGGTTCCAAACGATGAACGCGCTGCCCATACCCTGGGTCGACCCCGTGGACATCTCCAACGCCGTCCTGTTCCTGGCATCCGACGAGGCCCGCTACATCACCGGTGTCATGCTGCCGGTCGACGCCGGCGCGACCACTAAGTAGCGAAGGGCAGCACGTGCAGAGCGACGACGACATCGGCGCGAGTCGGGACCGAGTCGCCGCCCAGCTGGTCGGCCGCGAGCGTGAGCTGGAGCTCACCTTCGCGGCCGTGGCGGCCGGGCGCGACATCGTTCTCGAGGGGCCTCCCGGAACGAGCAAGACGACAATGTTGCGAGCAATCACCGCGGAATGGGGCATCCCCCTGCTCTTCGTGGAGGGCAACGCAGACCTCACACCATCGAAGCTCGTGGGGCATCACAACCCGGCGCGGGTTCTGCGGGAGGACTACAACGCAGACAACTTCGTCGACGGTCCGCTCGTGGCGGCGATGAGGCAGGGCGGGTTTCTCTACATCGAGGAGTTCAACCGAGCCCCCGAGGACACGCTCAACACGCTGCTCACCGCGATGGCAGATCGCTCCATCGCTATTCCGCGTGTCGGAACGGTCGAGGCGCTGCCCACCTTCCGAGTGATCGCCTCGATGAATCCCTACGACAATGTGGGCACGACGCGTCTCTCCACGAGTGTGCTCGACCGGCTCAACCGCCTCGCCGTCGACTACCAGGACGGGCCGGCGGAGGAGCGAATCGCGGCGTTGCGAACAGGAGCGTCCGGCGAACTGGGCGACCGCCTCGTCATCGACGCCGTGGCGGTAACGCGGGCCACCCGTGCTCATCCCGATGTGCGACAGGGCAGCAGCGTGCGCGGCGCGATCGACTGTGTGCTGATCGCAGAACAGCTTGCGCCGCTGAGGCGGCTCGCGGATCCGTTTGACGACAGGTATCGCGAGCTCGTCTACGACGCGATGGTTGTCTCGCTCTCGGGGCGGATTCAGCTGGACGAGGCTGCCGAGACGAGCCCGGAGCGCGTCCTGCGCGAGATCTGGGAGGACCACTTCATTTTGCTGCCCGCCGCGGCGGCGCCGGGCTGAAGGGACGTGGCCGCCGACTCGCCGATCCGCCGCGACGCCCCGGCGCGGCGCACGTCGACGAGCCGTGCACTGAAGCGCACACCGAAGCAGCTCGACGAGCAGCCGACGGTGTTCGACGCGACCGCGGGCAAGGGCGGCACGGCATTGCGCGCGCGCGGCCCGCGCGCGCGCACCGCCGGAGCGAAGCGCGCGGGCTCGGTGGCTCCCGGTTTCACCGACGAGCGCGGTGAACTCGTGCTCGTCGACGCCGAGACGGATGCCACGGCCGCCGTCGACCCGGTGGCGCGCGCTCGCGCCCGCCAGATCGCCGCGCGCCTGGCGGTTCCCCGTCCCCGCCGCGACACGACCGCACGCCGGGGTACGGGCGACCTCACCAGCCTGCCGTACCGCGGCGGGTCAGACGACATCGACCTCGACCGAACCATCGAGATGCTCGCCGAGCACCCGGTGCCCGACGATGAGGACATCTTCGTGCGCGAGAGGGTGCAGACCCGCCGATCGGTGGTTCTGGCGGTAGACGTGTCGGGTTCCATGAAGGGCGAGCGAATTCGCACGGCCGCGGCGACGGTCGGGGCGCTCGCCGCCGAGCTGCACCGTGACGCGCTCGGCGTGATCGCGTTCTGGTCGGACGCCGCGATACTTCTGCGGCTCGGATCCCCGGTGCGGCCCATCGACCTCCTAGACCAGTTGATGCGACTGCCGGCGCGCGGGCTCACCAATGTCAATTTTCCACTCGAGCTCGCCGCCCGCCAGTTGACCGGCGTGCCCGTGCGCGACGCCCGCGTCGTGCTGCTGTCGGACTGCGTGCACAACGCCGGCCCCGATCCGCGGCCCATCGCTGCTCGTCTGCCGCGCCTTGACGTGTTGCTCGACACGAGCGGTGAGTCCGACGTCGACCTCGGACGCGACCTCGCCCGCTCCGGGCGAGGCACGTTGCGCCTGCTGAACGGATACCGCGATGTCGCACCCGCGGTATCCCGACTGTTCAGCTCCTGATCCTCACGACCAGCTCGACGAAAGGGTAGAAACATGGCCAGGAACGCGTGGTTCGAGACGGTACTGGAGGCACAGCGCCGCGCTAAGCGCACGTTGCCGAGCTCGGTGTACGCGGCGCTGCTCGCCGGGTCGGAGAAGGGCGCAACGATCAGCGACAACATTCGTGCCTTCTCGGAACTGGGCATGGCGCCGCACGTGGCCGGACACCACGCCGAGCGCGACCTGTCGACGACCGTGATGGGTGTTCCCATCTCGCTGCCCGTGATCATTTCACCGACCGGCGTGCAGGCGGTGCACCCCGAGGGCGAGGTGGCCGTTGCCCGGGCCGCCGCCAACCGCGGAACCATCATCGGGCTGAGTTCTTTCGCCAGCCGGTCGGTGGAAGACGTGGTAGCCGCCAACCCGAACACGTTCTTCCAGATGTACTGGACCGGCTCGCGCGAGCAGATGGTGCAGCGCATGGACCGCGCCCGCGCGGCAGGTGCGAAGGGCCTCATCGCCACCCTCGACTGGTCGTTCTCCAACGGCCGTGACTGGGGCAGCCCCTCGATCCCCGACGCGCTCGACCTGAAGACCATGGTGAAGTTCGCGCCGAACGTGCTTCCCCACCCGAAGTGGCTGCTCCGGTTCGTGCAATCCGGCCGGCTTCCCGATCTCACCACGCCCAACCTGATCAAGCCGGGGGAGGAGGCGCCCACGTTCTTCGGCGCCTACTACGAGTGGAT
>JAODAY010000159.1 GCA_025463665.1 Microbacteriaceae bacterium | reverse complement strand
CTCGCGTCGCGCCTTCTCTGCGGGCAGGAAATCGCGCATACCGCGCGGGGCGTTAACGGGGGAAGCCATGTGTCGATTGTCTCAGCGTGCCGCGGCGATCAGTAATCGAGGCAGGTTCATCGGGATTATCGACGCCATTTCATCGGCATGACCGAAGCGCGTGCACCTGGATTGGACGTCTGGTTGCCCCGGCCCACGACGCTCGCGACCGTGAATCGTCACGTCTGGCGGCTCCGCGCGGTCATCGCGCTTTGCCATGGCAGCGTCACGCGCCAAGCCCATAGAGATCGAGTTGATTGGTGGGGCTGCTGCCGAGCGGGCCGCGAGGTTCGTCGGGGGGATCGCCACCGGGACTGCCACCCAGATCACCACCCGGATCTCCCCCTGACCCACCACCACCACCGACGCCGACGCCGACGCCGACACCACCACCGACGCCAACACCACCCCGATCACCACGGCGTTCCGCGTCCAGCGCGAGGCCGCGTTTCCAGTCCCTCAGGCCGGCGCTCTTCGACGGCATGGGCCTCGGCGCGCGCGACGAGTCGACACTTGCGGGAGGTATCAGGGAGTACTCGGCGCCGACACGAACGACGCGCCAGCCGTTGTTATGGCAGAGCAGATGGTGAAACTTGCACAAAAGCACCCCGTCGGCGAGGTCTGTCGCCCCGTCTTCCGCCCACCCGATGATGTGGTGCGCCTCGCTCATGGAGGGTGGTTTGTCACAACCGCCGAAGAGGCATCCGCCGTCTCGCACCGCCAGCGCAACGCGCTGCTTCTTGGTGAAGAATCGTTGTTCGCGCCCCACGTCGAGTGGCTGTCCGAAGGCGTTGAGCTCGACCTTGGTGATACCGCCGTCGCAACCGAGGCGCTCGACCGTGGCACGCGACACCGGGGTCGGGGTGCCTTCGATTCGGCCGTGGCCGACTCCGGTCTCGAGCGTGGCCTGGCTCACCAGCACGCGGATCGCTGCGCCGCCGGTGCCGAGAAGCTCTGACGAGTCGGCGTCGGCACCGGACTGCAGCAGCCCGAGCAACGTATCTGACGCCAACTGTTCGATGGTGCGCGGGTCGTCTTTGATCCGCTCGGCGACCTCTTTGTTCGAGCCACTCACGAAGCGCACTCCACGCTTGGGAGAAGTGGCGCGGTCGTAGAGCTCGGTCACCAGGGCGTAGCTCTCGGGATCGAGCTCCCAGACCACGCGACCCATTCCGTTCGGCAGTCGAAAGTGGCGCAGCGAGCGCCGCTCGAACAGCTCGCGCTCGCGATCGGCGATGCCCGCTTCGTCGAGCTCGTCTCGCGCCTCGCGTGCTCGGCGCACCACCCGGTCGACGTCTAGGGTCTCCGCCTCGACGCACAGTTCTCGAGCAGCACCGGCGAGGGCGTGCTCGGTGATCGTCTCGGTCGGCGAACCGAGCCCGGTGCGGATGGCGTCGCCCGCTCCGACGGAGATTCGCCCCGCGCGCACCGCCTCCGCAACGGACGCCATCCATGGCTCTCGCGGGGTGAACTGCTCCCCCGTCGCAGCATCTACCTCGCCGGCGAGAGCCGCGTCACGAACCATGCGCCCAACCTTCACCGCCGTCGCGGCCTCCCGGCCGGTGGAGCCGGTCACCGACTTCACGTACTCCTCGGGACTGCGGAAACCCTCCCGCTGCGCGAGCCCCGAGTGGCCGAGCTCACGAGTGGATCGAGCAGCGATCTCCCCCGCGATGAGCGCCACATGCGTCTCGGCAAGCTGCCTCTGCAGCGCGGCGGATCGCCCGAGTTCGACGAGCTCCGCGTCATTTAGAACCCTGAATTGCTCGATGTCTGTGGACACAGCCGACATGGCCTCGACCGCAGCGCTGAACTGCGATGCGAGGTCGACGGGGGCGGTGGTTGTCATGAGTCAATTCTCTCAAGTCGAACGCTTGTTCGAAAGAAAAGAGAACGAACCGGTGGAGAAAAACCGGAGCCTGTGGATAACACCAGGCCCAACGACTCAGCTAGCGGGAAGCCCAATCACGCCAGCATCAACCCCGCCGTCACTCTCCGCATCCCGGATCTCGTTCTGCAGGTCACGCAGCGTCACCCGCAGGGCGCGCTCAGCGTCGAGTCCATTCGCCCGTGCCGCGCTCACGATCGCGAGCAGTAGCGGTCCGAGTTCGTCTTCGCTCGCGACCGAAAGAGCGGGCGGGGCGTCAGCATCGATGATCCCGATCTTCTCCGCCTTGCCGAGCACCTTGTCGGCGAGAGCGAGGGCGGGCATCGCCTGCGGAATCCCGTCGAGCACGCTCGTGCGGCCCGACTTGTCCGCCTGCTTGAGCTCGTCCCACATGCCGCTCACGTCGTCGCCCGACTGGATGTTGAGCGCGGCCTTGGCGTCGTCGTCACCGAACACGTGCGGGTGGCGACCGATCATTTTCGCGGTCATGTTTGCCGCGACATCCTCGAGGGTGAATTCCTCGCCGGGTGTGTGCGCCGCAATGTCGGAGTGGAATACGACCTGGTACAGCACGTCGCCGAGTTCCTCGATCATCTCGTCGCGGTCGCCGCGCTCGATGGCGTCCACGAGTTCGTAGGTCTCCTCGACGAGATATTTCACGAGCGACTCGTGGGTCTGCTCGGCGTCCCACGCGCAGCCGCCGGGGGCGCGCAGGCGCTCCAGCGTCGCGATGAGTTCTTCGAGTTTCGGATGCAGCGTGGCCTCGGTCATTGCTCCATCCTCGCACCCGTGAGTGCGTGCGAGTCGCCCCCAAACACCCGCACTCGGGCGAGTGCCCGCCCCTAGACTTGCCCCATGGAGAACGCGGCGACCCACCTGCGCGCCGAGCTGCTTCCGACCCGCCGCAAGAAGGGCTGGCGCGAGGCCGCCCGCTACGGCGTCATGGTGATCAACGCGATCTCGGGGGAGTTTCCACGCGGACTCGACCTCGTCGTCTATCGACGCGACACGGGCGCAGAGATCATGCGCACGCCCGCCGACGTCGGCTCGCCGGAGTTTCTGCTCGACCAGGTCAACGCCGACCTCGAGTCGAAGACGGTGACCGAATTCCTCGCCGAATGGACGCGCACCGAGTAACTACGACCGCTCCAGCGCCCGCGCGAGCGTGACGATCTTCTCCGCGCGCCCGAGCATGGCCCCGTCGACCATGTCACCGTTCGCCAGCGTTGTGACTCCGCCCGCGGTTATCGCGGCGAGCACGTCGCGCGCCCAGTCGAGCTGGTCGGCGCCGGGCCGAAACACTCCCGCGATCACGGCGAGCTGCGAGGGATGCACGGCGTTGCGTCCCACCCAGCCGAGGTCGCGCCCGCGTTCGGTGTCGCGCCGCAGCCCCTCGAGGTCGCGAATTCTCGGGTACGCCGACAGCATCGGCGCCGCAAGTCCGGCCGAGCGCGCCGCGAACAACACCCGCACCCTGGCGTAGTCCATCGCCTCGGGCGCCGACGTGCCGAGGTCGCTCGCGAGGTCGGACTCCCCGAGCGCCAGCCGGGTGACGGCCGGATGCGCCGCGACGACGGCGGCGTTCTCGATGCCCCGCGCCGTTTCGAAGAGTGCCGTTATCGGGTGCCCAGAGACGACGGATGCCACAGCCTCCACATCATCGAGCGACTCAACCTTGGGCACCCGGATCTCGAACCGCGCGTCCACGGCCGCGAGAACCTCGAGGTCGCGCGGCTCTCCCGCGTTCACGCGCACCTGGATGACCGTCGACCCGTGTTCGCCCGCCCGGAGCCAGGTCGCGACCGACTCGCGTGCGAACTCGCGCTGGGCCTCGGCGACGGCGTCTTCGAGGTCGAGTATGACGAGGTGGGCGCCGGTCGCGACCGCCTTGTCGAAGCGCTCGGGCCGGTCGCCGGGCACGTACAGCCCGGTGACGATGGGCCCGGTGACGATGGGCCCGGAACCAACGGTCTCACCAGCCCCGGCGCCAGCGGCCCCGCCGCTCACACGATCCCCCGCTGCTTGAGCTGTTCGAGCTGGTCGGCACTGACGCCGATCTCGGCGAGCACGTCGCTGGTGTCGCGGCCGTGCGCGCGCCCCGCCCAGCGGATGTCGCCGGGCGTCTCCGACAACCGGAACAGCACGTTCTGCATCTTGACCGGGCCGAGCTCCTCGTCGTCGACGGTGCGGATGGTGCCGATCGCCTCGTATTGCGGGTCGGCGAGCACCCCGCGCACGTCGTAGACCGGCGCGACCGCGGCCTGGGCCTCGGCGAACCGCTCGAGCACTTCGGCCGTCGACCGTTCGGCGATCCACGACGAGACGGCGTCGTCGAGAACATCGGCGTGCTCGGCTCGGGTGTGGCCGGAGGCGAACCACGGTTCATCCGTCAGGTCGGCCCGACCGACGAGGTGCATGACGCGCTCGGCGATCGACTGCGAACTGGTCGACACGGCCACCCACTCGTTGTCGCCGGTGCGGTAGACGTTGCGAGGCGCGTTGTTCACCGACCGGTTGCCGGTGCGTTTCTGCACCGTGCCGAGCTGGTCGTAGGTCGTGATCTGCCCGCCGAGCAGCATGAGGATCGGCTCGATGATCGCCATGTCGATCACCTGGCCGACGCCGGTCTGCTCGGCCGAGCGCAGGGCGACCATGAGGGCGTAGCTCGTGGCGAGCGCCGCAATGCCGTCGGCCAACCCGAACGGCGGCAGTGTCGGCGGGCCGTCGGGCTCTCCGGTGAGTCCGGCGAACCCGCTCATCGCCTCGGCGAGCGAGCCGAACCCGGGGCGACCGGAGTACGGTCCGACCTGCCCGAAGGCCGTGACCCGCGCGATGACGAGCCGCGGATTCGCGGCGTGCAGTTCGCTCGGGCCGATGCCCCAGCGTTCGAGTGTTCCCGGGCGAAAGTTCTCGACCAGGATGTCGGCCTCGGCGACGAGTCGCAGCAGCAGCTCGGCGCCCTCGGCCGAGCCGAGGTTGATCGTCACGGTGCGCTTGTTGCGGCCGAGGGTCTTCCACCACAGGTTGACGCCGTTCTTCGCCGGGCCGTGGCCGCGCGCGGCGTCGGGCTTGGTCGGGTGCTCGACCTTGATGACGTCGGCACCGAAGTCGCCGAGGAACGTTGCGGCGAGGGGACCCGCGAACAGCGTCGAGATGTCGAGCACGCGCACGCCGGCGAGCGGGGCGTCAGTCATGATGCGCCCCCGATCCTGACTGCTCGAGAAGGTCCCACGCGAGCCGGAAGCCGATGCTCGGCGAGGTCTCGACGCCGAGACCGGCGAGCAGGTACTTGAGACTGAACTCCGGCGGGCGCACCCCGCCGTCGACGTACCAGTCGCTTCCGGTCGACTCGTGGTCGCTGCCGCCCTTGAGCATGACGAAGCGCGTGATTCCGTCGCTGTGCTCGCTCTCGGTCCAGTTCCAGACCCGCGGTCCCGCGCGCTCGAAGCCCGGCTGCGCGGCAGCCAACTGCCACTCGAATTCGGTGGGCAGGCGCGCCCCGACGGATGCCGCGTAGGCACGTGCGTCGACGAGCGACACTCCCGTGACTGGGGCCTGCGGGTTGCCGGCGGGAGTCGAGAAGTCTGTCGCACCGCTCGCCGCGAGACCGGTCGCCCGGAACGCCGTGAACTCCTCCGCCGTCACCTCGGTCGCGGCCACGGCCACGTCACCGACGGTCACCGTGACGGTCTCGACGCGATCGTCGTGCAGTCGAGGCGGCAGC
>JAODAY010000147.1 GCA_025463665.1 Microbacteriaceae bacterium | reverse complement strand
CAACGGGCACAACGACGTCGGGCTCTCCCGCAAGCACATTCTGGAGTCGATCGACGGCTCGCTCGAGCGCCTGCAGACCGACTACGTCGACCTGTACCAGGCGCACCGCTTCGACGTGGAGACTCCGCTCGAGGAGACCATGCAGGCTTTCGCCGACATCGTTCGTCAGGGCAAGGCGCTCTACATCGGTGTGAGTGAGTGGACGGCCGACCAGCTGCGCCGGGGTCACGCCCTCGCCCAGCAGCTCAATTTTCAGCTGATCTCCAACCAGCCGCAGTATTCGGCGCTGTGGCGCGTCATCGAGGACGAGGTCGTGCCGACATCGCGTGATCTGGGCGTCTCGCAGATCGTCTGGTCGCCGATCGCCCAGGGCGTGCTCACCGGCAAGTACATGCCGGGGTCGCAGCCGCCCGAGGGCAGCCGCGCGACCGACGAGAAGGGCGGCGCCAACATGATCAAACGGTTCATGAACGATGACGTGCTGACCCGCGTGCAAAACCTCTCGCCCATCGCGCAGGAGCTCGATCTCTCGCTCGCACAACTCGCCGTCGCCTGGGTGCTGCAGAACGACAACGTGGCGTCCGCCATCATCGGCGCCTCGCGCCCGGAGCAAGTGAAAGAGAACGTAAAGGCCTCCGGCGTCGTGATCCCGGCGGAGCTGCTGACGCGAATCGACGAGGTGCTCGGCGACGTCGTCGAGCGCGATGCGTCCAAGACCGCGCTCAGTTCGCCCAAGAAGCGCGAGAAGTAAGAGCTACCCGCCCGACGCCCCGTCCTCCTCGCCTTGCCCGCCTTGCACGCGGATTGCGGCGGGGCGGCGCGCGCTGGGGCTGCCGTTCTGCAGGACGCGCCCGGCGGGCCCGGATGCAGCGGACACTACTGTTGCGCAGGACGGTGCCTTGCGGTGAGGACGGTGCCCTCCGGCGGCGCATGCCGCAGGGCTTCCCTCCGCGCAGACTACTGTTCTGCAGGACATCCGGGGTGCGTTTCGGTGTCCTGCAGAACAGTAGTGTCCAGGGCGGGACGGCGCCGGCGGCTTGGTGGGGCGGCCGGGTCCTGCAGAACAGTAGTGTGCGGAGTGCAAAGGCGCCGCCGCCTGGTGGGGCGGCCGAAGTGTCCTGCAGAACCGTAGTCTGCGCAGATGTACGGCCCTGCTGGACTGGTGCGACGGAGGCAATGTCCTGCAGAACAGTAGTCTGCGAACGGGAAAACCTCGGCGGAGCGGCCCACCCGCGCTGCGCTCGAGCATCCGGCCCGCGCGGCGTGCGACAGGCCAGACAGGCCAGCCAGTCCAGCCGGGCCGCAGGGCGGTCGGCCGGCCGAGGCGGCCGCTCGACCTGCCGCGTGACAGAATCGCTGCATGACCGCCACTGCGCCCGCCCCGATCTGGCAGCCTCACGAAACGGCCTTCACCTAGTCGAATCTGGCGCGCTTCGCCATCGCAAACGGGTTCGACCCGCACGACTACGCGAGCCTGCATCACTGGTCCGTAACAGACCGCTCGGCGTTCTGGCGAGCGCTGTGGGACTTCACCGGTGTCATCGGCGAGCGCGGTGAGCGGGCCGAAGTTCTGCCCGCCCAGCAGCAACCGCCGCGGCCCGGGCACATGTTCGGCACTCGCTGGTTTCCCGACGCGAGAATCAACTTCACCGAGAACCTGCTGCGCGGCAGCGACGACCGGGAGGCGATCGTCGTCTCCGACGAGAGCGGCATCACCGCCCGGCTGACCCTGCGCGAACTGAAGACCCGGGTCGCGGGCGCCCAGCAGGGCCTGCGCCGGCTCGGGGTCACCCACGGGGACATCGTCGCGGGCATCCTGCCCAACGGCATCGACAACCTCGTCTCCTACCTCGCCACAGTGTCGCTCGGCGCCGCCTGGGCCGGCTGCTCGCCCGACTTCGGCGCCCCCGGCCTGCGCGACAGGGTCGGACAGGTGCAGCCGAAGGTGCTCATCGTCGTCGACAGCTACACATACAACGGCCGCGAACACGACATCACCGACCGCGTCGGCGAAGTCGTCGCGGGCCTGGCCCGAACGCCGATCGTCGTCGTGTCGGGCAGAGCGTCGTGGAACGAACACTTCGTCGACGACACCGCCGTTCTCGAGTTCGAGCGCTTCCCATTCGAGACGCCGCTCCTCGTCATGTTCACCTCCGGCACGACCGGACTGCCCAAGTGCATCGTGCACACCGCCGGCGGCGTGCTGCTGCAGCACCTCAAAGAACATGTGCTGCACGGCGACGTGCGCGCTGGCGACCTGCACTCCTGGTACACCACCACCGGGTGGATGATGTACGGCTGGGTGGTGAGCGCGCTTGCTGCCGAGGCATCCGTTCTGCTCATCGACGGCGCCCCCTCGCCCCGGGGCGACACCCCGCACCTCTGGCGCGTGGCCGAGGAGGCCGGCGTCACCCACTTCGGCACGAGCCCGCGATACCTCGCGAGCCTCATCGACTGCGACTACCGGCCGCGTGACCACCACGAGCTGCCCGCCCTGCGCTCGGTGCTCTCCGCCGGAGCGCCGGTGTCGGAGGAGCAGTTCCGCTGGGTGTACGACGCCATCAAGACCGACATGGTGTTCGCCTCGATCAGCGGCGGAACAGACATCCACGGCTGCTTCATGCTCGGCTCCCCGCTGCACCCTGTCTACGCGGGCGAGATTACGTGCCTCGGACTCGGGCTCGCCGTCGCGGCAATGGATGACGCGGGCGCCCGCATCATCGGAGAAAAGGGCGACCTCGTCTGCACCGAACCCTTTCCGAGCATGCCCCTGACCTTCCTCGGCCCCGACGGCGAGAAGCGCTACCACGACGCCTACTTCGGCGTGCGCGATGACATCTGGACGCACGGCGACCTCGTCGAGATCACCCCCCGCGGCACCGTCATCGTCTACGGGCGCAGCGACGCGACCCTCAACCCGAGCGGCGTGCGCATCGGCACCGCCGAGATCTACCGCGTGCTCGACAAGCGCGCCGAAATCACCGACTCCATCGCCTTCGGCTACATCGTCGACGGCAACGAGGAGGTTGCGGTGCTCGTCGTGCTCGCCGACGGTGTGCCCCTCACCGACGCCCTCGCGGCCTCACTGCGTGCCGACCTCCGCGAGCAGGCGAGTCCCCGGCACGTACCGCGCTTCCTCCTCGCGATCGACGAGATCCCGTACACCACCAACGGCAAGAAGGTCGAAACCGCGGCGAAGGCGGCGGCCGCGGGCAGGACCGTGGCCAACATCGGCTCCCTCGCCAACCCGGCCTCGCTCGACGCCATCACGAGGCTGTTCCAGTGAGCCGGATGCCACGGCCGACCGGCGCCATAGTCGGGGTCGGTGAACTCCCGGCAGTCAGGTCCACCCACGGCAAGACGACGCTCGGCATCCTTGCGGAGGCCGCCGCACTCGCGCTCGCCGACTCGGGCCTCGAGAAGGGGCAGCTCGACGGCCTGCTCGTCGCGCCGCACGTGGGGGAGACCCCGCAGCATGTGCCGGCGACCGTGGCCGAGTACCTCGGGCTCACGCCGCGCATGAGCAACGTCGTCGACCTCGGCGGGGCGTCCGGCCCAGGCATGATCTGGCGGGCCGCCGCCGCCATCAACGCCGGCATGGCGACCGCCGTGCTGTGCGTGCTCGGCAACCACCGTGAACCGGTGCCGTCCAGGTCGCCGAACCGCAACCCGATCCGTGAATTCGACGTGCCCTTCGGCGCGAGCGGCGCGAACACCGCCTACGCCCTGCTCAAGCAGCGGCACATGCACGACTACGGCACGACCGACGCGCAATTCGCCTCGCTCGCCGCGGTTTCCCGAGCCAACGCCCAGCTCAACCCGAACGCGATCTTCAACGGCAAGCCGGCCGACACCGCCGACATCCTCGCCTCCCCGATGGTCGCCGAGCCGCTGCACCTGCTCGAAATCGTCATGCCGATCGCGGGAGGAGACGCCGTCATCGTCATGGGCGCCGACGCCGCCCGCGAGGCGCGGCTGCGGCACGCCCCCGTCTACCTGCGCGGCGCGGGCGAGATGGTGACCCACCGGGCCATGAGCCAGGCGCCGAGCTACACGACGGGGCCGCTGAAGCCCGCGATCGCCCAGGCGCTCACGCAGGCCGGCGTCGCCGCGGTCGATCTCGACCTGCTCTCGCTCTACGACTGCTACACCGTGATGCTCGCGATCACGATCGAAGACGCGGGGCTCTGCCCGCCCGGCGGCTTCGCCGACTGGGCGCACGGTCGCGACCTCTCGCACGAGGGTGACGTGGCGCTCAACACGCACGGCGGCCAGCTCGGCTTCGGGCAGGCCGACCTCGCCGGCGGCATGAGCCACGTCGTTGAGGCCGTGCACCAGCTGCGCGGCACCGCGACCGGCAGACAGATGGCCGAGGCGGGCCTCGCCCTCGTCACAGGCAACGGGGCGACCATGAGCGAGGCAGTCGCGCTCGTGCTCGGGAGGGACGCATGATGCTCGAGCCGCGCGACCTCATCGTTCCGGCGCCGACGCCCACGGGGGAGACGGAACGGTTCTGGCAAGGCTGCCGCGACGGCGAACTGCTGCTGCAGCACTGCTCCACCTGCGAGCGCTGGGTGTTCTACCCTCGGGCGACCTGCCCGCACTGCTGGAGCGACGCGCTCGAGTGGCGCGTGGCGTCCGGGGCCGGCGTCGTGCGCAGCTTCACGATCGTGCACAAGCCGGGGCACCCAGGCTGGGCGGCCGCCGCGCCCTACACCGTTGCCGTGATCGACCTCGCCGAGGGGCCGCGCATGCTCACGGCGCTCGTCGGCATCGCGCCGGCCGACGTGCGCATCGGCGCCCGGGTGGTGGTGCGCTTCCAGACGGTGGGCGAGTTCACGCTGCCGTTCTTCGCACCGGCAGCGCCGGCAGCGCCGGCAGCGCCCGCAGCGCCGACAGCACCGGCACAGGCGTAACGCGGCGCAACACGATTCGGCGGCGACTCCCGCTCTGCGCCACAGTGGGGAACCTGCCCACCGAAGGAGTACCGATCGTGGCCGAATCAGCAACACTCGAGGCACCCGCCGACGAGACCGTGTCGCCGGAGCAGCGACGCGAATCACGCAAGGTCGCTATCAGCAGCGCCATCGGCACCTCGATCGAGTGGTACGACTACTACCTGTACGGCACGGCGGCGGCGCTCATCCTGCCCGCCGTGTTCTTTCCCGACGACGACCCAGCGGTCGGAGTGCTCAAGTCCTTCGTGACCTACGCCGTCGGTTTCGCCGCCCGCCCCCTCGGCGGTTTCATCTTCGGCCACTACGGCGACCGCATCGGCCGCAAGTCGATGCTCATGATCTCGCTCATCCTCATGGGCGCCGCGACCTTCCTCATCGGGCTGCTGCCCGGCTACGCACAGATCGGCATCTGGGCGCCGATCCTCTTGTGCCTGCTGCGCCTGGTCCAGGGCTTCGCCGTCGGCGGGGAGTGGGGCAGCGCCGTCGTGATGTCGGTCGAACACGCACCCAAGGGCAAGCGCGGGCTCTTCGGCAGCTTCCCGCAGATCGGCGTGCCCGCCGGACTGCTGCTGTCGTCGGTCGTCTTCGGGCTCGTGCACGCGAATCTGGATGCCGCGGCCTTCGCCGACTGGGGATGGAGAATCCCGTTCCTGCTGAGCGCGGTGCTCGTCATCGTCGGCATTGTGATCCGCCTCGTCATCACCGAGTCGCCGCTCTTCGTCGAACTCAAGGACAACGACGCCCTCGCCGCCCGCCCCTCCGCCGAGGTGCTCACGAAGCACTGGCGGCTGCTGCTGCTCACCGTCGGCATGAAGCTCTTCCAGAACGCCGTCTTCTACC
>JAODAY010000127.1 GCA_025463665.1 Microbacteriaceae bacterium | reverse complement strand
CGCACGCCGCGCCCGGGACGAAGCGATACACGGCCTCCGCCTACCCGGAGTGCCGACGCCACGGTGCCGTGGAAATATGCCGGCGCGCACACCGCGCCACGGACCGCGGGGAAAAGAGATTTACCCTGATCCCCGCGGCTTTCGTGCGGTGGGACTATATCGGTGTTGGTGCCGGATGCGGGACTCGAACCCGCATGTCCTTACGAACAAAGCATTTTGAGTGCTCCGCGTCTGCCATTCCGCCAATCCGGCGCACAACAACTGTCACAGAATACCGTAGGCTCGTCGTTGTGACTGACCAAGATTCAAACTCATCCGCTCCCCGTCGAGTTGTCGTGGCCGAAGACGAGTCCCTGATTCGCATGGACATCGTCGAGATTCTGCGCGACAACGGCTTCGAAGTGGTCGGCGAAGCGGGGGATGGCGAGACGGCGGTCGCCCTGGCGACCGAGCTGCGTCCCGACCTCGTGATCATGGACGTCAAGATGCCCCAGCTCGACGGCATCTCCGCCGCAGAGCGGTTGACGAAGAATCACATCGCCCCGGTCGTGCTGCTCACGGCGTTCAGCCAGAAAGAACTGGTGGAGCGCGCGAGCGAAGCCGGCGCGCTGGCCTACGTCGTCAAGCCGTTCACGCCGAGCGACCTGCTGCCTGCGATCGAGATCGCGCTGAGCCGCTACACCCAGATCATCACGCTCGAGGCCGAGGTCGCCGACCTCGTCGAGCGATTCGAGACCCGCAAGCTCGTCGACCGGGCCAAGGGCCTTCTCAACGAGAAGATGGGCCTCACTGAGCCCGAGGCGTTCCGCTGGATCCAGAAGGCGTCGATGGACCGTCGCCTGACCATGCACGACGTCGCCCAGGCGATCATCGAGCAGCTCTCCGCCAAGAAGTAGGCACCCGCGTGTCGGACGAATTGCGGTTGCAACTCGCCCACCCGCTCGACCCGGCAAGCGCGCACCTGTTCGCCGCCGACCTCGCCGCCGAGGGCTCCGGCCAGGGCGCGCCGCTCGACTACAGCCGCGAGAGCCTCGCCTTTCTCGACTCCGTGCTGGCGAGCCTGCGCGACACCGGCGTGACGCCCGATCGAGTGCCCGAGGTGCTTCTTGGCATCGGCTGCTACCTGGGCGAGGCGATCGCGCGCGCGACGGGTGCGCTCTGGGTCTCGACCGCGGGCACGCCCGTCGAGGGCACCGCGCTCTTCCCGATGCTCGTGCGATTGCCGGGTGGAGCGGCCTGCGATCCGGCGGGCTACCCGTTCGCAGCCCTCGCGGGCCCCGCGTCGGCCACGCTCATCGCGTTCTACGACACCGTCACCACCCCGACGGGCTAGCGACGCGTGCGCCAGGCGTCCAGCCGGTGCCGTGGGTGCGCGCACGCTCTGAGCACGGGCGTGCGCACGCACGGGACCCGGCAGCCGCCCGAACCAGCCGCCCGAACCAGCCGCCGAACCCAGGGGCCGAAACCAGCCACCGAACGCAGCCGGCCCCGCTCAGCGCTTGTCGCGCAGCATATTCGTCATGCGGATCGTCGACAGTCGCGCGCCCTCAGCGTCGCGCACCACGATCTCGTGGGTCGCGAGCGTGCGTCCGAGCACCAGCGCCGTGCAGGTCGCGGTGACGACTCCGCTCGTGACCGACTTGCTGTGGGTCGCGTTGATCTCGATGCCCACCGCGAAGCGGTCAGGGCCGGCATGAATGGCGGATGACACGGACCCGAGCGACTCGCCGAGCACGACGTGCGCGCCGCCATGCAGCAGGCCCACGACCTGACGGTTGCCGTCGACGGGCATGGTCGCGACCGAGCGTTCGGCCGAAAGCTCGAGAAACTCGATCCCCATCTTGCGGGCGAGTTCGCCGCCGCCGCTCGTGATGAGCCGCTCGACGAGTGAAGGGTCGAGGTCGGTAGGGAACGTGGTCATGGCACTCTCTCTGTCAGCGCTGACGTGTCGGTGACCGAGGCTAGGCTTGACCCCGTGTCAGACATCGAAAAGCCTACCCTTCTGATCATCGACGGCCACTCGCTGGCCTTCCGGGCGTTCTACGCCCTGCCGGTCGACAGTTTCCAGAACCGGGAGGGCCAGCACACCAACGCCATCCACGGTTTCGTCGCGATGCTCATCAACCTGCTCAAGGCGGAGAAGCCCACGCACCTCGCCGTTGCCTTCGACATCTCCCGTTTCTCCTTCCGCACGCGCGAATACCCGGAGTACAAGGGAACGCGCGGCGAGACGCCCTCGGAGTTCATCGGCCAGATACCCCTCCTCGAGCAGGTGCTCAAGGCGATGGGCATCCCCACCATCTCCAAGGAGGACTACGAAGCCGACGACATCCTCGCGACCCTCGCCACCCAGGGCGCTCGCGACGGCTACCACGTCTTCGTCGTCTCCGGCGATCGTGACGCGATCCAGATGATCAACGACGACGTCACCCTGCTCTACCCCAACGCCCGCGGCGTCTCCGAGCTCAAGCGGTACGACCGCGACACCGTATTCGAGCGCTACGGCATCGAACCGCACCAGTACCCCGACGTCGCGGCCCTCGTGGGGGAGTCGAGCGACAACCTCATCGGAATCGACAAGGTGGGTGAGAAGACCGCCGTCAAGTGGATCAACCTCTACGGCAGCCTCGACGGCGTGCTCGAGCACGCGCACGAGATCAAGGGGGTGGTCGGCGAGAAGCTCCGTGAGCAAAGCGACCGCGCCATCCGTAACCGCAAGCTCAACCACCTGCTGACCGACGTCGCGCTGCCCTTCGGGCCGAACGACCTGCTCCGCCAGCCGATCGACGAGGCCGCCGTGCGCGAGATCTTCGACAAGCTGCAGTTCAAGACGCTGCTCGAGCGGGTGCTCACGCTCGCGGCGTCCGACAGCGGCGCCGGCTCCGATCAGACCGGCTCCGATCAGACCGGCTCCGGTCAGTCCGCGGAACTCCCCGTCGCCGAGGTGCTCGACTCCGGCGCGCCTCCCGTGCGCACGCTCGTAGACGAGGAGCTCGCGAAGTGGCTCGACACCCAGTCGGAGAGGGGCACCGCCCCCCTCGCGGTGCGCGTCGAAACCGTGAACGGGGTCGTCACCGGTCTCGGCATCGCCTCCGCCGTCGACAGCGCCTACGTTCCGTGGGAGGCGAACCGGCCCGACTACGTCGCGCTCGAGGCGTGGCTCATCAGCAGCGCGCCGAAGTACCTGCAGGGCTCCAAGCTGCAGCTCAAGGCCCTCCGTCGCTCCGGCCTCGACCTGAACGGCATCGCCTTCGACACGAGCCTCGCCGCGTGGCTGCTCAAGCCGGCCGGCAAGACTGACGACCTCGCGAGCCAGGTCTACGACTTTCTGGGCGAGACGATGCCGCAGGGCGACCCCAACCAGCTCGTGCCCGACACCGAGGCCGCGGGCGTCGCGACGGAGGCCTGGTATGTGCTGCGCGTTGCCGAGTACCTCGCCGAGAAGCTCGAGCCCGGCACCAGGCGCGTGCTCGACGAGATCGAGCTCCCGCTGGTGCCCGTGCTCGCCACAATGGAACTCGACGGCGTCGCCGTCTCGCGCCCGATCCTCTCGAGGCTTTCCGGCGAACTCGGCACCCTGAGCGCCGACCTCGCGAGTCGTGCCTACGCCGAGATCGGGCACGAGGTCAACCTGGGTTCCCCCAAGCAGCTGCAGCAGGTGCTGTTCGACGAGCTCAAAATGCCGAAGACCAGGGCGAACAAGACCGGGTTCTCCACGGATGCCGCGAGCCTGACCGATTTGCAGGAGTCCGCGCCGCACCCCTTCCTCGACCTCCTGCTGCAGCACCGCGACGCGACCAAGCTCAGACAGATCATCGAGACGCTCGAGAAGGCCGTCGACGAGAACTCGCGCGTGCACACGACATACGACCAGACCGGCACGAGCACCGGGCGCATTTCCTCCAACGACCCGAACCTGCAGAACATCCCCGTGAAGACCTCGGTCGGCCGGCAGATCCGTTCCGCGTTCGAGAAGGGGGAGGGATACTCGACCCTGCTCACCGCCGACTACTCGCAGATCGAAATGCGCATCATGGCCCACCTGTCGGGCGACGAGGGGCTCAACAC
>JAODAY010000115.1 GCA_025463665.1 Microbacteriaceae bacterium | reverse complement strand
AGATGGCGAGCACGGGTGCGGTGATGTTGGGGAGCTTGCCGCGCACGTCGTAGGTGGCGAGGGCCTCCGCGCAGTGCGCATAGCTCTCGTCGTCGGCATCCCTCAGGCTGTGCAGCAGGCGTCCGGCGACGTCGGGGTGGCGCTCGATCGACCCCGGGGCGAACCACCGGGTTGCGGAGGCAACCACGAGCGACGCGGTGCCCTGCGTGCGCACGGTCGACGCGCGTTCCACCCAGCCGTCGACAGTGCCGATCTTCGCGCCCGAGCAGATGATGGCGGCGGCCTGCACCCGGTCGGGGGCGGTGAGCAGCAGCTCGAGCCCGACGGCGCCGCCGAGCGAGACGCCCGCGTAGCGGAACGTGTCCTCGCCGAGCGCCGACACCGCGTCGAGCACGCCGAGCGCGATCTCGCCGACGGTGAATCCCGAGCGCGCGGCGGGGGAGCTGCCGTGGCCCGGCAGGTCCCAGGCCGCCACGCGGTGGGTGCCGCGCAGGATCACTGAGGCGGCGTCCCACAGGATGGTGGAGGAGCCGAGCGACGGTCCGAGCACGAGCAGCGGCGCACCGGCCGGCCCCGTCGGCTCGGTGATGGCGATCGCGGGGATGGTCATGAGCGGGCCCGTTCGATTGCGGCGTCGATGAGCGCGTCGGACAGCCCGAGGTAGTCCGCCGGCTGCCCGGTGACCCCGACGAGCACCGCCCGCTCCGCCAGGATGTCGTCGCCGCTGAGCGCCAGGTCGGCGGCGACCCGTTCGGTGTCCACGGTGAGGCCGGAGGTGAGCTCGGCCGCGAGCGTCGAGGCGCCGAGGGCGAGGCGCAGCAGTTCCCGCAGCGTCGGCCACTCGGCGTGCCAGGCGCCGTCGGGCCGCTCGTCGACCGCGGTCGCCGCGCAGAGGTGCAGCGTGGAGGAGAGGCCCGGCGCTCGCAGGGCGGCCGAGCGGATGAGCACGCTCAGCACGGGGTTCTGCTTCTGCGGCATGGCGGATGACGCGCCCCGGCCGTGGGCGGCGGGCTCGGCCACCTCGGCGATCTCGGTGCGGGAGAGCGTGGCCACGTTTGCGGCGATGACGCCGAGAGCGCCGGTGACCGACACGAGGGCGTCGCCCAGGCGGGTGACCGGAGCTCGGGAGGTGTGCCAGGGGTGGTACTCGGCGAGGCCGAGTTGCGCGGCGAAGAGGGCGGGCATTCGCGCGGCGGTCGGGCCGTCGGAGAGCGCCACGAGCGAGGCGAGAGTGCCCGACGCGCCGCCCAGCTGCGCGGGAAGATCGAGGGCCGCGAGGTCGTCGCGCGCATCGAGCACGGTGCCGAGCCAGGTCGCGAACCGCAGGCCCCAAGTGGTGGGGGTGCTGTGCTGGGTGAGGGTGCGCGCGGCGGCGACGGTCGTGCGGTGCCCGTCGGCGAGGCGGGCGAGCGAACCCGCCGTCTCGGTCAGCCGCTCGAGCACCACGGCGCGGGCACGGTGGGCCGTGAGCATGAGCGCCGTGTCGAGGATGTCCTGGCTGGTGGCTCCCTTGTGCAGCCACGCCGTGACATCCGTCGGCAGCTCGGCGCGCAAATCGGCGAGGAGGGGGATCACCGGATTGCCGCCGAGCACGGATCGGCGGGCGAGGCCTACCGACGCGGGGGGTTCGGCCTGCGCCATCCGCTGAGCAAGTCCCGCGGGCGCAATGCCGACGGTCTCGAGCGCGCGCAGGTATTCGACCTCGACCTCGACCATGGCGAGACGGATTGCGGAGTCGGAGACGAGGGCGTCTGCTCCCGCGGTGGCGGGGGAGAGCAGCCCGGAGTCGACGGCGTCGTCAGCGGTAGGCAAGGAAGACCGTCTCGCCGTCACCCTGCAGCGTGATGTCGAGCCGCAGGCCGTCGGCCGTGCGCTCGGCGACGAGCGTGGTGCGTTCGGCCGGGGTGAGCGATTCCAGGAACGCGTCCGTCGCGCCGGGGAGGTAGAGGCGGGTGTGCAGCACGTCCATGAGCCCCCGCGCGAAGACGGCGACGGCGATGAAGGGCGCGGCCGGTTCCAGCGTGAAGAATTCGTACTCTCCGGCGTCGGTCGTGTGGGTGCGTCCCCAACCCGTGAACGTCGACCCGTCGCGGTGGAACGACCCGCTCTCGGCCGGGATGGCGCCGGCGGCGTCGGCCTGCCAGATTTCAAGTAGCGCGTCGGGAACCGGGGTGCCCGCTCCGTCGCGCACGACGCCGTGCACCCGGATCGCTCCGGCGCGGCCGGGGGGCGCCAGCTCGTTCCACGCGTCGAACTCGACGCCGTAGCGGAAAAAGGGCCCGACGGTCTGGCCGGGCGTGGGGAGTGCGACGCTCATGCCTCGCTCCCTTCCGGCTCGAACCAGGTCGACCGCGACCCGGTCAACACGATGTCCCAACGGTACCCCAGTGACCACTCCGGGATAGAGAGGTCGTGGTCGTAGGCGGCGACGAGGCGGTCGCGCGCGGCCCGGTCGGGAATCGACTGGTAGATCGGGTCGAGGGGGAACAGCGGGTCGCCGGGAAAGTACATCTGGGTGACCAGGCGCTGTGTGAAGGCGTTGCCGAACAGGGAGAAGTGGATGTGGGCGGGGCGCCAGGCGTTCACATGGTTCTTCCACGGATACGCGCCGGGCTTGATGGTGGTGAAGCGGTAGACGCCGTCACCGTCGGTGATGCAGCGGCCCGCGCCCGTGAAGTTGGGGTCGAGCGGGGCGGGGTGCTGGTCGCGCTGGTGCACGTAGCGTCCCGAGGCGTTCGCCTGCCAGAGCTCGACGAGCTGGTGCCGAACCGGGCGGCCCTCCCCGTCGAGCACGCGACCGGTCACGACCATGCGCTCGCCGAGGGGTTCGCCGGAATGCTGCGCGGTCAGGTCGGACTCGACGTCCGCGACATCCCGATGCCCGAAGGCGGGCGACTCGAGCTCGATCGTCTCGGGGTCGACGAGCTTCGGGTTCTTGGTCGGATGCCGCAGCACGCTCGACCGATAGGGGTCGAAGTCGAGGAACGGGGCGTGGAGTCGCTGCGCGCCGGCGGCGACACGCGCCTCGTAGTCGGCGTGCCGCTGGGCAATCTCGTCGCTGATCGTCGCTTGCGTCAATTCGGTCACCGGGCCAGCGTCTCAGCGCTGCCCGGCACCACCTAGCGCGACATCCCGCTCAGCGGGACAGGTCGCGCCCGATTTCGGTCGCGGCGCGCATCACGAGCGGGGCGAGTCGGCTCGCGTCGCCCTTCGCGAGGTGCGTGACGACACCGACCGCCGCGCGGGGCAGACCGGCGATCGCCGGCAGCGGGGCGGCGAAGGAGACGTTGCCGAGCGTCATCTCCTGGCGGGTCGTCGCGTAGCCGAGACGCCGGGCGGTGAGAAGCTCCTCGCGCAGCGCCCCCTCATCGGTCACCGAGTAGATCGTCTCCCGCTCGCGCGGCAGGGCGAAGTAGCCGGCCAGCCACGGTTCATCCATGGTGGACAAGAGCGCCTTGCCCACGCCGGTGGCGTGCAGCGGCAGCCTGCCGCCCATGCGGCTGAGGGTCGGGATGGAGGCCGAGCCGGTGAGCCGCGCGACATAGAGCGCCTCGGTGCCGCCGAGCACGGCGAGGTGCACGTTCTCGCCGGTCGCCGCGAACAGGGCGAGCAGGTGGGGCAGCGCGACCTCGCGCAGGCGGATGCTCACCTGGGCGTGTTCGCCGATCTCCCAGAGCAGGGTGCCGATCGCGTAACGGCCGTCGTCGGTGCGGTCCAGCTGGCCGAGCGCGACGAGTTCCGCGGCCAGGCGGTGCACGGTCGACCGCGGCAGGCCGGTGATTTCGGTGAGTCGGCTGAGGTCGAGTTCCGGTTCCGCCTCCGAGAACGCGCCGAGGATGCGTGCGGCGCGAGCGAGCACGCTGGTTCCCGGATCATTGGTGCGCATCGGGTCGAGGCTACCGCGCCACGTGGCCGCCGCGCGTTAGCGGCGCCCTAACGCGCGCTAGCCATCCCGTACTGGCGCCCAGCGCCCGCGGGCCCAGTCTGGGCCGGTAATCGATGCCGGCATCACCGTCGCATCCATCGACTATCGGCATTCCCGCGAGGCGCCCTTCCCGCTCAGCTGCACGACGGCTTCGCCGCGCTGCGCTGGTTGCGTGAATTCGGCCCGAGCCTCGGCATCGACCCCGAGCGGCTCGGCGTGCGGGGCGAGTCGGCGGGCGGCCACGTCGCGGCACTGCTCGCCCTCGTGAACGACCGACGGCAGACCGCGTCGCTCGCGACGATGCCTGGCGGCACATCGCGGGCCTCATGGTCGGCTAAGACCTGTCGGAGCGCACGGGGCTGTTGGAGGGCGGCAAGCCGCAGTTCAGCCTCGCGAAGTCGCACGGCGATTTCGGTCCGACCGGACCGTGGCTCGTGACACCGGACGAATTTGCAAACCCTGCGGACCTGGAGATCGGGTGTTCAGGCTACTCCGCCGTCTCGACCTCTGCAGTGCCCGACCTCCGCAGTGCCGCCTCGAGCAGCTCGAAGTCGATCCTCGCGTGTTCGCGGGCGATCCGGCTCGCGTCATCCGCCCGCCCGTCGCAGATCGCCTCGACGAGTCGTTCGTGGTCCCCAAGCGCTCGCGCCTCCATCTCCCGCATACCGTCGGGAGCGCCCCAGAGGTGGGCGGGCGCGACGATGCTCACGGCCGATTCGAGCTGCTGCAGCACCGCCCCCAGGGTCGCGCTGTGCGCCGCCGACACGATCGCGAGGTGCAACTGCTCGTCGGACTTCTGCGACTCACGGCCGGACTCCGCATCGCGGAAGGCGATCAGGCAGTCCCTGAGCCTCGCGATGTCGTCGGCGCTGCGGTTCTCTGCGGCGGCCCTCGAGATCGTTCCGTGCAGTCGGCTCACCGCTTCGCAGGTGTCGCGGAGCGACTCCCAGTTCGACGACAGTGTGCGCTGCACCGAGGCGCCGGACGAGATCGACCACTGCTCCGTTACGAACGAGCCGCCCCCGCGCCCCCGCTGCGTCTCGAGCAGGCCACGGTCGACGAGGCGGGCGATCGCCGCGCGCACGGTCATCCGCCCCACCTGCAACGACGCCGCGAGATCCCGCTCCGACGGCAGCTTCGAACCGGGTAGGTACTCGCCGATCGCGATCGCGGTGACGAGCCGGTCGGTGAGTTCGTCGATGCGGGACGGCGACGCGAGGGGTGTGCTGAGAGCGGCTTTCACCGAGATCATGGCTCCCCCCCTGTCGTCGACGGCGAGCCCGGCCAGGTCGTCGCCATGTGTCATCCATGTTAAGTCACGACTTTGGTCTTGATAAGAGACCATTCTTCGTTCAAGATTGTCTCACCTTCAGCCGGGAGCGGGCATACGCGCCCTCGACCGGCGAATCACAGCCGAACGAGGAGCACCCGTGCCCGATGTTGCAACGCAGTCGATACCGTTTGGCGAGTGGGAGACGTGGGTGCGCATCACCGAGCCGAGCAGCCCGCGGCCCGGCGCCCTGCCGCTGGTCGTGCTGCACGGCGGCCCGGGCATGGCGCACAACTACCTGCGCAACCTCGAGGCGCTTGCCGACACGGGCCGCCGGGTCATCCACTACGACCAACTCGGCTGCGGCAACTCGACACACCTGTCCGAGGCGCCGCCCGAATTCTGGACGCCGCAGCTCTTCGTCGACGAGTTCATGAACGTGATCGAGCACCTGGGTCTCACCGAATACCACCTGCTGGGGCAGTCATGGGGCGGAATGCTCGGTGCCGAGATCGGCACACGACGCCCGGCTGGCCTGCGCTCGCTCGCCATCTGCAACTCGCCGGCGTCGATGCGGCTGTGGGTCGAGGGAGCTGCGGAGCTCCGCGCGAAGCTTCCCGCCGAGGTCGAGGCGACGCTGAGCGCACATGAGGCCGCTGGCACGACCGGCGACCCCGAGTACGTGCGCGCGACAGAGGTCTTCTACGAGAGGCACGTCTGCAAGGTCGTGCCCGTGCCCGACGACTTCCGCGAGAGCGAGGCGCAGATGGAGGCGGACCCCACCGTCTACCACACGATGAACGGGCCCAACGAGTTCCACGTCATCGGCACCCTGCGCGACTGGACGATCGTCGATCGCGTGCACTCGATCGCCGTTCCCACGCTCGTCGTCGCCGGCGAAGACGACGAGGCGACGCCCGCCACCTGGCTTCCCTTCGCCGAGGGCATCCCGGATGCCACGACCCATGTCTTCCCTGACGCGAGCCACTGCGTGCACCTCGAACAGCCGCAGGAGTTTCGCCGGGTCATCGGGGACTTCCTCGCCCGCCACGACGCCTAGCCCCGACGCCTTACCCCGACCGCACACCCACCCGAGACAAAGGATCCGAAGATGACCACTCACCATCGTCACGAGCAGCCCGCGGAAGTATCCCCGCAGGAGCAGCTGGAATCGTACGGCTACAAGCAGGAGCTGAAGCGATCGGTGTCCACGGCCGACCTCCTGATCTACGGCCTCATCTTCATGGTCCCGATCGCGCCGTGGGCGATCTTCGGCACCGTCTACAACGCGTCGGGCGGCATGGTGCCGCTCGTCTACCTCATCGGTCTCATCGCGATGATCTTCACGGCCATCGCCTACGCCCAGATGGCCAAGTCGATCCCGCTCGCGGGCTCCGTCTTCTCCTACGTCGGTCGCGGCATCCACCCGGCCGCCGGCTTCTTCGCCGGCTGGGCCATCCTGCTCGACTACCTCCTCGTGCCGACGCTGCTCTACGTGTTCGCCGCGGAGTCGATGATCGGCATCTTCCCCGGAACTCCGCGCTGGATGTGGGCGCTGATCTTCGTCGCCATCAACACCGTCGTCAACCTGCTGGGCATCAGCTCGATCAAGCGGATGAACAGGATCTTCCTCGCGATCGAGGTGGTCTTCATCGTCATCTTCGTCATCATCGCGGTC
>JAODAY010000088.1 GCA_025463665.1 Microbacteriaceae bacterium | reverse complement strand
ACGAGTCCCTCAGCGAGGCATCCGGAATCGACATCACCCCCGACACCCCGCTCGACGACCTCGTGGCCCTCGCCGCGAAGGAGGGGGTGGAGGTGCACCTCGCCAACCACGGAAAGTACGTTGAGGAACTGTGGGAGCACTTCGTGAAGGACAGCCTCGTGCGGCCGACCTTCGTCATGGATTTCCCGATCGAGACAAGCCCGCTCGTGCGCGCACACCGCAGCAAACCCGGCGTGGTCGAGAAGTGGGACCTCTACATTCGCGGCTTCGAACTGGCAACCGCCTACTCGGAGCTCGTCGACCCTGTCATTCAGCGCGAGCGTTTCGTCGAGCAGGCGCTGCTTGCGAGCCAGGGCGACCTCGAGGCGATGCGCCTCGACGAGGAGTTTCTGCGCGCGCTCGAGCACGGCATGCCCCCGTCGGGCGGAATGGGCATGGGCATCGACCGCCTGCTCATGGCGATCACGGGGCTCGGCATTCGCGAGACGATCCTGTTCCCGCTGGTCAAGTGACGCGGCCGCGTAAACTGCACTCATGACCGACCTCAAGCTGCCCGGCGATAAAGACAAGTCCAAGCCGTCACCCGTGCGCGTCGCGATCTGGATCTGCGTTGCCGGTGTCGGCATCTACATGCTGCTGTCGGGCGTCATCGGCGCCCTCAACGCGGGCTAGGGCCGTGGATCGTCGCACCTCGCGCTGGATCATGACGAGCGCCTTACTGGGAATCATCATCGTGATTGTCATCGTCAGCCTCCTCGGCTGACCCGACCCCGTACTCTGGGACCGTGCTCGAAAATTTCTGGGCGAATGCCGCCTTCTCTCTCGCTCCGACCCTGCTCGTTGGACTCATCTTCTGGTTCATCATGCGGGGCATTTTTCGTGCCGACCGCAACGAGCGCAAGGCATACACCGAGATCGAGGCCGTAGAGCGTGCGAAATTCGAGAAGGAACGCGCAGCCGAGTAAGCCGCCTTTCAGGCAACCCCTTTAGGTTGGTTACACCCGACGCTAACGTGGGCGCCAGGGCCTCTCGAAGGGAAGACCAATGGGTTTCTTTGATCGTCTGTTCGGCTCGAACACCGAGAACGACGCGCCTGCTCCGGCGCCCCGTCGCCCCGTCGACACCCGCAGCGAAGACGAGATTGCCGTCGAGCGTTACAACTATCTGCTGCGCACCGCCCCGCCGGAGACCATCGAGAAGGTGCACCTGGAGGCCTTCGCCAAGCTGACCGACCAGCAGCGCGACCTGCTCTTTCGCCAGCTGACCGAGAACGCGCCTGAGGGCGAGGCCCCGCGAGGCAATGACCCCGAGTCCCTCGCCAGGTCCGCGACGCGGTCCGAATTCCGCCAGCCCGGAACCATGCAGCGCTCGATGATGGGTGGAGGAGCGGGCATGGGCTTCGGCAGCATGGTCGCGGGCTCCCTGCTCGGCACGGTCGCCGGCTACGTCGTTGCGTCCGCCCTGGTGAGCTCGTTCATGCCGGACGACATGGGGGCGGATGCCTCGGGCGAGGGTTCGGATTCCGGTTCGGATTCCGGTTCCGACGCAGGCGGCGACGTGAGCGCTGACGGCGGCGGCGACTTCGGTGGTGACTCCGGCGGCTTTGGCGGAGATTTCGGTGGCGGCGACTTCGGCGGCGACTTCGGCGGCTTCTAGCCCCACGCCCTCAAGCCGCAAACGCGCACGAACTGAAGCGGGGCAAACTTCGGTTCCCTGTGCGGTGGATACCGCGCAGATCCTTGCCCCTCGTCGGTTGGCCGGCGCTCGCGGTGCGGGGCCCTCACTGCTGCGGGGCAAGCTTCGGTTCTTTGAGAGACGGATGCCGCGCCGATTGTTGCCCCTGTGCGTAGCGGCTAGCGGCTAGCGGCTTGCGGCTAGGGGGCCGCGGGGCGGCCGGCGCGGCTCCGGGTCTTGAGCCGTGGGGCAGCCGCAGCCGACACGCCCGGGATGGGTGTTGGTTTGTGGGGTGTGGTGGGGGGCACGTAGAGTCTCTTCTTGTTACCCCATAGGTTCGGTTTAGCCGCAGTGCTTGCCGGCCTCAAGAGGGACTGAATCCCACTGTTTCCTGCTTTTGTCGGGTTGTGGTTTGGATGAGATTTCCGCTTCGTCGGTGTGGGTCTGGTTGGTTGTGGTTCTTCTTCGGGAGGGTTGCGGTCGGGTCGGGTCTGGCCGAGAGTTGTGGTAAGTTATACAGGTTGCCCTGAGCGAGACCGTGAGGTTGAATCAGGAGCGTCCGATCCTTGAGAACTCAACAGCGTGCACAATGTCAAATGCCAAAAACCCGGCTTTCGGATCCGACTTTTCTAGTTGGTGATGTTTGCACGGATTCCTTTGGAAATTGAATTAACACAACAAAGCAAGTCAGTAATGATTTGTTCTGTCAGTGTCAAACTTGTCGCTTGGTGGCCTATTCCGGTCGCGGGCGGCGCTAGATGTGCCGGTGAGCTTGCTTGCTGTGCAATCAAACATTTATGGAGAGTTTGATCCTGGCTCAGGACGAACGCTGGCGGCGTGCTTAACACATGCAAGTCGAACGATGAAGAGAGCTTGCTCTTGGATTAGTGGCGAACGGGTGAGTAACACGTGAGTAACCTGCCCTTGACTCTGGGATAAGCACTGGAAACGGTGTCTAATACCGGATACGACCTTCAGCCGCATGGCTAGGGGGTGGAAAGAATTTTGGTCAAGGATGGACTCGCGGCCTATCAGCTAGTTGGTGAGGTAATGGCTCACCAAGGCGACGACGGGTAGCCGGCCTGAGAGGGTGACCGGCCACACTGGGACTGAGACACGGC
>JAODAY010000080.1 GCA_025463665.1 Microbacteriaceae bacterium | reverse complement strand
ACCGTGACGCGCAGCGCGCCGTGCGCCTCGCCGGGGCCGAGCCCGTGGCGCTCTGGCACGGCGACCACGACCTGCACGGCGTCGACGCCCTGATCCTCCCCGGCGGCTTCAGCTACGGTGACTACCTGCGCAGTGGCGCCATCGCCGCCCACTCGCCGATCATGGCCGAAGTCAGCGACGCCGCGAACTCGGGCATGCCCGTGCTCGGCATCTGCAACGGATTCCAGATGCTCGCCGAGGCGCACCTGCTGCCCGGCGGCCTGATCCGCAACGACCACGGCAGCTTCGTGTGCCGCGACCAGCAGCTGCGCGTCGAGAACAACTCCACGGCGTGGACCAACGCGTTCGCCGCCGACGCCGAGATCACGATCCCTCTGAAGAACGGCGAGGGCGGCTTCATCGCCGACTCCGACACCATTGCGCGGCTCGAGGGCGAAGGCCAGGTCGTGTTCCGCTACCTCGGCGTGAACCCCAACGGCTCGGTCGGCGACATCGCGGGCATCACGAACGAACGCGGCAACGTCGTCGGACTCATGCCGCACCCCGAGCACGCCGTCGAAGAGGGCTTCGGGCCAGACACCGCGGCCGCCATGCGCTCCGGCGTCGACGGACTCGGCATCTTCACGAGCGCCATCCGCGCGCTCGCCTCGGTGTGAGCGTCGCGAGCGTCGCACCGCTCACCGGTGGTTTGACCCCGCGGCGGCTCTTCCGCCTGCTCGCGGTCGCGGAGACCGCAACCTGGAGCATGCTGATCGTGGGCATGCTGCTCAAGTATGCGGCCGGCGGCACCGCGCTTGGCGTCAGCATCGGCGGCGGCGTGCACGGATTCGTGTTCCTGGGCTACTGCGCGGCATCCGTCTTCATCGCCGTCAATCAAGGCTGGAGCTCGCGCGTGACGCTCATCACGCTCGCGAGCGCCGTCGTCCCCTACGCGACCATCCCCGCCGAGCGCTGGCTCGAGCGCCAGGACCTGCTCGACGGCGGCTGGCGGCGCGAGCCGACCGATGACCCGCGCGACCACGGCGCTCTGCCACGGCTGCTGCGGTGGGCATTGGCGCACCCGATGCGCAGCTCCATCGTCGGCGTCGTCGGTCTCGTCGCCGTCTTCACAGTGCTGCTCACGCTGGGCCCGCCCGGCGGCCGCGCCTAGCCACGACGTGCGAGTTCCGCACCTTCCCGAGGCCCGTGAAGGTGCGGTTCTCGCCACTCACCCGAAGACCCCCGCCCGTAGACTTGAGTCCCGGGCACCCGCTTACGCTGCATCCGCTGATCTCAGGAGAACCGCCAATCGTGACTGACGTTTCCACCACCAACCAGAGCCGCGGCGTCGCCGACACCGTCTCGAACGCGACCGCCACTCCCGAGAAGGAGCAGCCGTACGGCGCCCTCGGCCTCAAGGAGGACGAGTACCTCGCGATCCGCGAGATTCTCGGGCGCCGTCCCACGAGCGGTGAACTCGCGATGTACTCGGTCATGTGGAGCGAGCACTGCTCCTACAAGTCGAGCAAGAACTACCTGCGCCAGTTCGGCCAGAAGGTAAGCCCGACCATGAAGAAGAACCTCATGGTCGGCATGGGCGAGAACGCTGGCGTCGTCGACGTCGGCGAGGGCTGGGCGGTCACGTTCAAGATCGAGAGCCACAACCACCCGAGCTACATCGAGCCGTTCCAGGGCGCGGCGACGGGGGTCGGCGGCATCGTTCGCGACATCATCTCCATGGGGGCCCGCCCGGTCGCCGTCATGGACGCGCTGCGCTTCGGTGCCATCGACCACCCCGACACCGCCCGCGTCGTACACGGCGTCGTCGCCGGAATCTGCACCTACGGCAACTCTCTCGGCCTGCCCAACATCGGCGGCGAGACCTACTTCGACTCCTGCTACCAGGCCAACCCGCTCGTCAATGCGCTCGCGGTCGGCGTGCTGCGCCACGAAGACCTGCACCTCGCGAACGCCCGCGGCGTGGGCAACAAGGTCGTGCTGTTCGGGGCGCGCACCGGCGCGGACGGCATCGGCGGCGCATCCATTCTCGCCTCCGACACCTTCGACGCCTCCGGCCCGACCAAGCGGCCCGCCGTGCAGGTCGGCGACCCCTTCGCCGAGAAGGTGCTCATCGAGTGCTGCCTCGAGCTGTTCCAGCAGAAGCTCGTGGAGGGCATCCAGGACCTCGGCGCCGCGGGCATCTCCTGCGCGACATCCGAACTTGCCAGCAACGGCGACGGCGGAATGTTTATCGAACTCGAGAAGGTGCTGCTGCGCGACCCCACCATGACGGCCGAGGAGATCCTCATGTCGGAGAGCCAGGAGCGCATGATGGCGATCGTGACTCCCGAAAAGCTCGAGGGGTTCCTCGCGGTCGTCGAGAAGTGGGATGTCGAGACGAGCGTGCTCGGTGAGGTCACCGACACCGGACGCCTCATCATCAACTGGAACGGCGAGGAGATCGTCAACGTTCTGCCCCGCACCGTCGCGGTCGACGGCCCCGTCTACGACCGCCCGGTCACTTACCCCGGCTGGATCGACGCGCTCCAGGCCGACACCGCCGCCACGCTCGAACGCCCGACGACCGGCGACGAGCTCAAGGCGCAGACCCTCGCGCTGCTCTCGTCGCCGAACCTCGCCGACAAGAGCTGGATCACCAACCAGTACGACCGCTACGTCATGGGCAACACGGCCCTGAGCTTTCCCGACGACGGCGGCATGGTACGCATCGACGAGGAGAGCGGCCTCGGCTTCGCGGTCGCGACCGACGCCAACGGCCGCTACTGCCAGCTCGACCCCGCCAAGGGCGCCCGGCTCGCCCTCGCCGAGGCGTTCCGCAACGTCGCCGTCACGGGTGCGACGCCCGTCGCGGTGAGCGACTGCCTCAACTTCGGCAGCCCGGAGAACCCCGAGGTCATGTGGCAGTTCAGTCAGACGATCGAGGCCCTGTCAGACGGATGCCTCGAACTCGACATTCCCGTGACCGGTGGCAACGTCTCCTTCTACAACCAGACCGGTGACGTGCCGATCCACCCGACGCCCGTCATCGCTGTGCTCGGCGTGATCGACGACGTCGCCAAGCGCATCCCGAGCGGCTGGCAGGACGAGGGCAACAACATCTACCTGCTCGGCACGACCGCGCTCGAGCTCGACGGCTCGGCGTGGGCCGGCACCATCCACGATCACCTCGGCGGCACGCCGCCCGAGGTCGACCTCGCCGCGGAGCTCCGCCTGGCCCAGCTCATCGCCGCCGGTGGCGAGCAGAGCCTCATCGCCTCCGCCCACGACCTCGCGGACGGAGGGCTCGCGCAGGCCCTCGTCGAGGCCGTGCTGCGCTTCGGCGTCGGCGCACGCGTCTGGCTCACCGAGATCATGAGCCGCGATGGCGTGGATGCCGCGACCGCGCTGTTCAGCGAATCGACCGGCCGCGTGATCGTGTCGGTGCCGCGCGAAGACGACGTGCGCTTCCAGGGTCTGTGCGAGGGTCGCGGCTACCCGGTGCTGCGCATCGGCGTGACGGATGCCGCGTCGCCAGCCCTCGAGGTGCAGGGCGAATTCACCCTCACGATCGAGGAGCTCGCTGCGGCACACCGCGGCACGCTCAGCGACGCGTTCGGCCCCGTCGTCGGGCAGTAGCGCGCGGGGGTCGCCGGCTTCGTCGCCGCGCGGCTTGACGCACCGGCGGCCGGGGCGGCGGCCGCTAGACGATGCGGTCACTCCCGCCGTCGACCGGCACCTGCGCCCCGGTCGTGCAGTCGAAGACATCCGTACACATGAGCTGGACCATGCTCGCCACGCGTGCGCTGGTCACCTCTGCGTGTAGAAGGTTACGGGTCTTGTACTCGGACTCGCTCATGCCGTACTTCGCGGCGCGGGCTGCGATGAGCTCCGGAGTCCAGAGCGCGGTGTCGAAGACGGCGTCCGGATGCACCATGTTGACGCGAATGCCGTCCTCCGCCCACTCGAGTGCGGCCACCCTCGCGAGCTGCACGGCGGCGGTCTTCGAGGCGGAGTAAGCGGCAGCGCCGGGGCCGGGCGCCGCAGCGTTCTTCGTTGCGATCAGCACCACGCGTCCATGTTTGGGCGCCAACTTCAAGAAGGGGTGGGCGATCTGGAGCAGTGCCACCGCGGCATCCGCATTCACGGCCATGCTCTTGCGCCACGAGTCGAGGTCGAGCTCGGCTATTGGTGCGCTCGCGGCGAAAATACCCGCCGCCATCACGAGCATGTCCACCCCGCCGAAGCGGTCAATACCCTCGTACACAGCCGCACGCATCGCCTCGACGTCGGTGACGTCCACGACGAGGCCCAGCCACGCTGCGCCTGAGAAGGTAGTGGTCACGCCCGGGTCGCGGTCAAGCCCGATCACGGCAGCGCCCGCGGCGAGGAGCGCTTCGGCGCACGCGCGCCCAATGCCCGACGCGGCCCCCGTCACGATCGCGACCTCGCCGCGAAAAGGCAGCGGCGTGCTCTCGCGGGCAAGCTTCGCCTGCTCCAGCTCCCAGTACTCCACGTCGAAAATCGACTCCGCGGAGAGCGCCTGATATTCACTGATACGAGTGGCAGTGCTAATCACACTGATTGTGTGCAGGTATATATCGGCGGCGATGGCGGCATCGTTTGCCGAGCGGCCGGCGGTGAGGAGTCCAAGCTCACGGTCGAGAATCACTCGAGGCTCTGCGCTCAGCGGGGTGAGTGCGCGCCCCCGACTGTTCGCGGCGACATATTCGCTGTACGCCGCCGTGTAGCCGGCAACGTCGCGCCCGAGCTGCGGAATCCTCTTGGTACGAATTGAGTGCTCTGGGGTCAGCGGACCCTGAGTGGCGATCGAGGCAAGGTCGTCCCTGCCGACGAAGGCCGCGACATCAGCACCAGTCGAGCGTCGGAGGATCATCGGAATTCCGGCGGCCGCGCTCACCTCGGAGCGGAGGCCGGTGACGGTGAGCGCAGTCTCGAGTGACGAGGCGACGAGGTCGGCGGATGCTACGGCGCCGGCGCCGCCCACTGCCGCTGCCGCGTACTGCTCGGCCTCGGTCACGAGCGCGATGTGCCTGTCGTAGGCTTCGGAAGCGGTCTCGCCGACGGTGAACAGCCCGTGATTGAGGAGCACCATTCCGAGCGAGTCCGGAGTCGACTCCTTCGCCCAGAGTTCGCTCGCCGCCTTGGCCAGGTCAAAGCCCGGCATTACGTAGGGGACCACGACCAGGCGGTCGCCGAAGAGGTCTCGCACACGCCGCTCGCCGTCGATGAGGTTGCTCAGCGTGACGATGGCATCGGCGTGCGAGTGGAGTACGGCCGTCGCGGGCAGGAAGGAATGCAGCAGGGCCTCCACGGACGCATCGGGTGCCGTCGAGTCGAGCGACGCCAAGCGCAGCTCATTCATCATGCCGGAGTCGCTGATCGAGTCGAGCGCGAGGAGCCTGGCGAGCCGGTCGCTGCGCAACGGCACGAAGCCGGCCGCCTGGATCGTGGCCAGGTCCCAGCCGCTGCCCTTGACGTAGATCACGTCTATCTGGTCTCCGAAAACGTCGGTCACCGTGGCCTTGATCGAGGTATTGCCTCCTCCGTGCAGCACGAGGTCGCTGCGCTCACCGAGCAGCCGCGAGTAGGAGACGATGTCGTCGAGGGCGTTCTGGGCGGATGTCATGGGCGGGCCTTTCGGGGTCGGGAGGGCATCAGGCGCGGGGGTCGATGGCGTACTTCGCACCGCGACCGGCAGCCATGTCCTCGAGGCTCTCGACCAGTCGGTCGATGCCGCGGGTCTCGGTAATGAGGTCCCGTCCGTCGAGGGCGCCGCTGTCGATAAGGCGAAGGGCGCGCTGAACGTAGATCGGTTCGTGGTGAAAGATCCCCTTGAGGGTGTACTCGAAGTAGTGCATATCGTTGGCGTTCACGCTGAAGGTGGCGCCTTGCGGCGGGCCGCCGAAGAGGATGGCCGTGCCGCCGGGGCGGAGGCACTGCACGGTCTGCTCCCAGACCGCGGGCAGCCCGACGGCCTCGATCGCAACGTCCACGCCGCGGCCGCCGGGGGTGATCGCCCGCACGGAGGCGGCCCGTTCCTCGGTTGTGGCGTAGGCGCTGATGTCGATGACCTCGTTCGCGCCCATACGCAGCGCTGCTGCCAGCCGGTCGGGCGCCTGGTCGACGGCGATGACGTGCGCACCGCGCAGGCGGGCCAGACGCATGAACATCTGGCCGATCGGGCCGGCGCCGTTCACCGCCACCACGTCACCGAGGGCGATGTCGCTTTTGTCCATGCCGTGCACGACCGTGGCGAGCGGCTCCAGCGGGGCGACCGACTCGAAGGAGGTGGTGCCGCTGAGCTCGTAGGTGTTGCGGGCCACGATCGCGGCGGGGATACGCACCTCCTCCGCGAAGGCGCCGTTGAGGAATTCGAGATTCTCGCAGAGCGCCAGGCGGCCAAGGGTGCAGGCCCAGCAGTGCCCGCAAGGGGCGGTGTTGGCGGCGACCACACGCATCCCCGGGGTGAAGGCGGTGACTCCCTCCCCGACACGGTCGACGATGCCGGCGAACTCGTGCCCGAAACGGGCGGGCAGGTTGGGGAACAGCTTGTGATGACCGCGCCGGTAGGACTTCAGGTCGGTGCCGCAGGTCACGGCCACCTCGACCCGCACCACGATTTCGCCGAGGCCCGGCTCCTCTGGCTCGATATCTTCGATCCGGAGGTCGCCCGGTCCGTGGAAAATCGCAGCTCTCATTGGGTTATCCTCCATCGGCTCAAATGAGCATCGGTTGCGTCGCGACGATTCGCGGAAGATCGCATCCTCATCGTATAGCGGGCGCTCATATGAGGCAAGCCTTTCACAAACGTGAACACATGAAGGAGCCGACGACCCTTTGATCGTCGGCTCCGAGGTTTTCGGCAGGGCGGCTAGACCCTTGCAGCGGGGAGGCCCGTCGCGGCAGTCACCAGCCCGATGCCAGCGGCGAGTCGGAAGATGCTGTCCTGCGCGTCCTCGCGGCGCAACTGCTCGGCATTGAGTTCGCCGACGAACTGTCCGTTTCGCACGACTATGGCACGGTGAGCGAGGCCGAGGATCTCCGGCATGTCGCTGGACGCCATCACGACTGACACTCCAGAGGCGGCGAGGTCCGCGATGATGCGGTAAATCTCGCTTCTGGCGCCAATATCGACGCCGCGCGTCGGCTCGTCGAGCAGCAGCACGTCGATGTCCTCGGTGAGCCAGCGCGCGAACACCACCTTCTGCTGGTTGCCTCCAGAGAGTGTCTCGAGGGACTGTCCGAGCCCGCGGCTCTTCAGCCGCACCGACTTCATCACCGCACTGATGGACTTCGCGCGGAACACGTTCCGCATCCAGCCGGCAGTGGAGAAACTGGCGAGGTGCGGCAGCGTCGCGTTGTCGAGGATGGACATGCTGAGCACAGTACCCGCGCCCTTGCGATCCTCCGGGACCAGGGCGATGCGCGAGCGGATGGCGGCGGCGGGATCGTTCCGGCGCACGTACTTTCCCTTGACCTCGATAGTGCCCGACACGGTCGGTCGCACACCGAAGACACCCTCGAGGAACTCAGTACGGCCGGCGCCGACGAGCCCGGCGAGGCCGACGATCTCGCCGCGTTTCACCGAGAGATCGAGCGGATACCCGCCGTGCAGGGTGAGCCCAGAAATCGTGAGCATCTCCTCGACGTCCGGCTCCGTGGTATGCGAGAAGAGGTCATCGAGGTCGCGGCCGATCATTGCGGAAATGATGCCGTCGTGCGTGGTCTCGGAGGTTGGCAGATCCGAGACGAGGTTGCCGTCGCGGAGCACCACGACGCGGTCGGAAATCTCGGCAATCTCTTCCATCTTGTGGGTCGTGTAGACGACGGCCGCGCCCATCGCGCGCACCCTGCGCACGATCTTGTACAGACCCTCGATCTCGCGGTCGGGGATGGCGGAGGTCGGCTCGTCGAGCAGAAGCGCGGTCGCGCCCTGGCTGGTGGCATTGATGATCTCCACCAACTGCAGCATCGCCACGCTCAATTGACGCGCCGGGGTGAGCGGGTCGATGTCCACGTCGAAGCTATGCAGGAGCTCCTTGGCCTCCCGAATCATCCGCTTGCGATCGAGAAGCCCGGCGCGTGTCTTCAGCTCGCGGCCGATGAACAGGTTTTCGTAGACCGTCATGTCGGGTATCGGGGCGAGCTCCTGAGGAACGAGGCGGATGCCCTTCAGGTTCGCCGCGCGCGGGTCGCCCTTCACCAGGGGCTCGGCATCGAGCATCACTTCGCCGTGGTCGGCTGTCTCGAGACCGGCGATGATTTTGATCAGGGTCGACTTCCCTGCGCCGTTCTCTCCCACGAGCACCGTCACTGTGCCCGGCTCGAAGGTGATCGAAATCCCCTTGAGAACTGGAATTCCGCCGAACCCCTTGACGATGTCAGAGCAGACAATGGACGCCATGGTGTGTTCTCCCTATTCGATTCGTGCGGTGGTTCAACTGTTGGGGCGGACGATCGACTTGAGACTGGAGGGGTCGCGGTCGCTTTCCAGCGCCTCTCGTACATGGTCGAGGTCGAACTCGCCCGTCACCAGTGCGTCGAGGTCGACCTGGCCACTCGCCACGAGGTGAATGGCGACGGGCCAGGTGTCCGTGTACCGGAAAATGCCCGTCACGCTGATCTCGAGATTCTGGATGTGCTCGACTGGCAAGGTCATCGTCGGCGACCCGAGGCCGACGAGCACGGCGTAGCCGGCCGGGCCGACGGCGCGGATGCCGCTGTCGACGGCGCGCGGGTTGCCGCTCGCATCGATGAAGGCGTTGACACCGAGGCCGGCCACTTCCTCCGCCATCGGGTCGACGACCCGAGTGGCTCCGTACTGCAAGGCGCGCTCGCGGCGCTCGGGGATGGGGTCTGAGACGATGATCTCGCTCGCCCCGAAGGCGCGCGCCGTCTGCGCGGCGATGATACCGATCGGCCCGGCGCCGGCGATGAGCACGCTCGACCCGGGCACGATGTGAGCCTTGCGAATGGCCGCGATGCCGACGGAGAGCGGCTCGAGCAGTGCGCCGGCCGAGTCCGAAACCGAGTCGGGCAGGGTGTGTGCGAAGTCCGACTGGATTGTGACGTACCCGGCGAAGGCACCGTCGATGGGCGGGGTGGCGTAGAACTCCATGGAGGGGCAGAGGTTATACCGACCAGCTCTGCACTGCGCGCAGTGCCCGCAGGGGCGCTGCGGCTCGATGGCCACTCGCTGGCCGATGCGGGCCGCCTCGACGTCGGCTCCTACGGCGACGATGCGGCCGCTGAGCTCATGTCCGAGCACAAGCGGGCCGTCGACGACGAAGTCGCCGATGCGACCCTCCCGGTAGTAGTGCACGTCGGAGCCACAGACGCCCACCGCCGACACGGAGACGAGCACCTGATCCGCGTCCGGCACGGGCATCGGGCGGTCTTCGACCGAGAGCTGGTTCGCGGCGGTCAGCACGCTCGCCCGCATGGTGTCGGGAATGGCGGGAGTCAGGGAGGTCATCATTGTCCTTCGGTGCCGAATAACGAACTGCGCTCATCTGTCGATGTGCGGTCTCATTTGCTCTTGCCACATCTTGCGCCCACAATGCCCGTATGTCAAACAGTAAACTCATGCTGCGTCATCGCGCGTGAATACGGAAAGAGCAGGTCCGCACAATGGGTCCCGACGAGACAGTTCAAGTCGCCTTGATTGCCCGAGAGCACTACGTCAACGGCAAGTCACGGGTTGACATCGCCGACGAGCTCAAAATCAGCCGCTTCAAGGTCGCGCGCATGCTCGAGATCGCCGTCGAGACTGGCATCGTCACGTTCACCATCAAGGCACCGGGTGCCATCGATGTCGATCGCTCCAACCGCCTGAAGGAGCGCTTCGGGCTGGCCAGGGCCATCGCCGTCGCCACCCCGAACGACCTCTCGGTGAACGTCCGCGACGCCCTAGGCAGGGTTGCCGCCGACCTCCTCACAGAAATCGTTACCGACTCTGACGTGCTCGGTCTGGCGAGTGGCCGCACGCTATCCGCGATGATCGGCCACCTCGGCAGCCTGGCGAAATGCGAAGTGGTGCAGATGGCTGGCATGGCGGGGCCCGTCCACCAGACGTCCAACGCCGTTGTTCGCGAGGTTCGCGAGGTGTCCGGGGGCGTCGCCTACTCAATCTACGCGCCGCTCATCGTCTCGGACGCCGCGACCGCCGACTCCCTCCGCGCACAGCCGTCGATCCAGGCCGCCTTCTCCATGTTCCCCAGGATCACCAAGGCCATCGTCGCAGCGGGTAGCTGGAGCCCGCCAGAGTCGCAGATCTACGACGGCCTGACCACCGACGAGCGCGTCGACATCTTCAACAAGGGCGTGCGGGCCGATGTCTGCGCCACCCTGCTGGACGGCGAGGGCCACGAAATTCCGGCGCTCGTCGACCGCACCCTCGGCATCAGCCTCCAGCAATTGCGCGCCATCCCCGAGGTGATCGTGGTGGCCGGGGGGCAGCAGAAGACCCAGGCCCTGCGCTCAATCCTCCAAGCCGATTTCGCCACATCGCTGGTTACCGACACACGAATGGCCGACCGCCTCCTCGACGGCGAATAGCGCCCTCGGCTCCTTCTATCGCTCTCATTCGAGCGGTGGTTGTTGACATTTGATTTGAACGTGCCCATGATGGGCGTTATCAAGTGAGAAGCAAGGGGTTCCCGTGAGCAGCAATGAAGCTGAAATCGACGCCAAGACACGACGATCGTTCGGCGAGGTAATCAACACCGTGAAGGATCCGAAGTGGATCCTGGAGTTCTTGATCCGCCACTCGATGGTCGTCATCCTGGTGATCATCATCGGGTACTTCGCCTACAGGAGCGCGCGGTTCACCACCCCAGAGAACCTGCTTACGATTCTGGTCGCGGCGGCGCCGTTCGCCCTGATCGCGCTGGGGCAGACACTCGTTGTGCTCACCGGGGGCATCGACCTCTCGCCGGGCAGCATCATCGCCATGTCGGCGATGACGGCCGCAACGGTCGCGAAGCTGACGGACGGCAACTTACTTCTCATTGTGCTCAGCGCTCTGCTGGTCGGCCTAGCGGCTGGCTCTGTTAACGGATTCCTCGTGTCGCGGCTGAGTATCCCGCCGTTCATTGCGACACTCGGCATGCTCACCGCGGGGTCGGGAATCGCCTACGCGATTGGCAACGGCGCGCCCATCAACGGACTGCCGTCCACCTTCGGCGCCATCGCTAACACCCGCATCTTCGGCGTGCAGATCCCGGTGATCGTCATGATCGTCGGCATCATCGTGCTGGCCATCGTGATGAAGCGCACCTCCTACGGCATGCGCATCTACGCGATCGGCGGCAACCCGATGGCTTCGCGCATCGCCGGCATCAACGTGCGCCGCACCCTCTTCAGCGTCTACGCCATCGCCGGCGTGCTGGCCGGCCTGTCCGGTGTCATGCTCGCTTCCCGCGTCATATCCGGCCCGCCGAACCTTGGTCAGGGCTACGAACTCGACGCCATCGCCGCGGTTGTCATCGGTGGCGCGAGCCTCGCCGGTGGGCGCGGAACCGTCTGGGGCACCGCCCTCGGCCTCGTGCTGATCCAGACGCTCAACAACGGTCTTGACCTGCTCATCGTCCCCGCCTACTGGCAGGACGTGATCAAGGGGGTCCTCATCGTCGCCGCAGTGGGCGTCGACGTGTGGTCCACCAAGCGACGGAAGTAGCCCACCCGGATGCATCCTCGCCGCACCACCCGATTGACAAGCACCACCCTTCGAAACCAATCCAGCGTCGGCAGGGCTTCCGCCCGTTAAGCGCATACCAAGGAGACAACGATGTCACGCAAGAAATTCCTGATTCCCCTCGCAGTCGGCAGCGTGCTAGCGCTCGGTCTCACCGGCTGCGGCGCAGGCGACCCAAACGCAGGAGGTGGAGGAGGAGGCGGCGGCGCCGACTCCGGCAATCTCACAATCGGCGTCTCGGTCTACGACATGAGCTCGTTCATCACCGCGGGCAAGGAGGGCATGGAGGCGTACGCAGACGCGAACGACATCACGCTCGTCTGGAACTCGGCCGGGCTCGACGTCAACACACAGGCAACCCAGCTCGACCAGTTCATCAACCAGGGCGTCGACGCGATCGTCGTTGTGCCCGTGCAGGCGGACTCCCTCGGCCCGCAGGTAGACGCGGCCGTGGCCGCCGGAATTCCGATTGTTCCGGTGAACGCCGCCCTGAACAACGACAAGGTCTCCGGCAACGTGCAACCCGATGACGTTGCGGCCGGCGAGCAGGAGGCTCAGATGATGGTCGACGAACTCGGCGGCAAGGGCAACGTCGTGATCCTTCAGGGGCCGCTCGGCCAGTCCGGCGAGTTGCAGCGCCAGGAGGGCATTGAGAACGTGCTCGCTAAGAACCCGGACATAAAGGTGCTCGCGCAGGACACCGCGAACTGGAAGCGCGACGAGGCCGTCAACAAAGTCAAGAACTGGATCTCTGCATTCGGGGACGACATCGACGGCGTCATCGCCCAGAACGACGACATGGGCCTCGGCGCGTTGGCTGCCTTCAAGGAAGCCGGCAAGACGGTTCCGATCGTGGGCATCGACGGCATCGAGGACGGTCTGAACGCCGTGAAGAGCGGCGAGTTCATCGGAACGATGCTTCAAAACGGCACGGTCGAGCTGTCCGCCGGACTAGCGGTCGCCGCTGCCATCGCCGACGGTGACGACGTCGATACCGAGCCGGTCTACATCATGCCGAAGATCACCACCGAGAACGTAGACATCGCCTACGGGCACGTCGTCAGTGACCGGAAGGCATTCCTGAAGGCCCTGCCCGACCTTGTGGCAGAAAACCTGAAGACGGGCAACATCGCCAACGAGGGCATGCCCGGCCAGTAGGAACCATTCAGCAGTGCCGAAACGGCGGCGGACGCACACGGACGTCGCCGTTTCCAATTCCCTTCAGCCACGATCTTGCCTCGAGTGACCGACACAGAGGCAACCAGCACCGACAGAACCAGCACAGACAGGATGCACAACTATGTCGAAAACAACCATCGCACTAGGCAATGATGAGGCTGCGGTCGAGCTCCGCGCGGTCATCGTCGCCCACCTCGAATCCCTCGGCTACGCAGTCGACACCTTTGGACCGGCCTCGAGCAGCGAATCGGTGGACTACCCCGACGTCGCTGTGGAGGTTGCTAACCGCATTGTCGCCGGAGACTACGAGCGCGGCATACTGCTCTGCGGAACCGGGATCGGCATGGCGATCGCCGCGAACAAGGTGCCAGGCATCCGCGCAGCCCAGGCCGCGGACAGCTACAGCGCCGAGCGCGCCCGCAAGTCGAACAACGCCCAGATCGTTGCCATCGGCGCGCGGACCGTTGGACCGGAGCTGGCGAAGACCATCGTCAACTCCTGGCTCGCGAGCGAGTATGAAGGAAAGTCCAACTCCAAGGTCGACAAACTGATCGCACTGGACGCGAAAGACGCACGATGACCACCATCACGATTCTGGGCGCCGGTGCCATGGGATCGGCGCTCGCGACCCCGTTGCGCGACCGCGGCCACCAAGTGAAGCTGTGGGGCACTTGGCTCGACGACCACCTGCTCGACGCGGTCGAGGCTGGCAAGCCGCACCCACGAACGAACGTCCTCCTGCCCGCCGGCACACAGCTCTTCCGCTCGGACGAGCTCGAGGCATCGCTCGCCGACAGCGACATCGTCATCCTCTCCGTGGCATCCGTCGGTGTCGAAAAGGTCACCGAGCTCGCTGCGCAGCGCATCTCCGAAATCGGGGCCCTCGTTGTGACCAGCAAGGGCTTCGTGACGGACACGGACGGGACCATCCGCCTCCTCCCGGATGCCATCACGAGCATCTTCGAAGGCCTCTCTCTGGCCGTGCCGGCCATCGTCGCCGCCGGAGGGCCGTGCAAGGCGAACGAGGTCGCCGCCGCGCGCCCGACCGCCACGGTCTACGGCTCGAGCGACATCGAGGCCGCCCGCGCCGCCGCGCGAATCATCGAGACCGAGGACTACCGCGTCGAGACCATCGCCGACTTCGTGGGGCTGGAGATCGCCGCGCCGTTGAAGAACGTCTACGCGATCGCGCTCGGCTTCGCCGACGGCCTCGCCGAGACCTCCACCCAGCCTTGGCACAACCTTCGCTCCGCCTTCTTCGCGCAGGCCCTGCGCGAGATGGCCGACATCGCCACTGACTTCGGCGGAGACGCTGCGACCGTTTACGGCCTCGCCGGCGCCGGCGACCTCGAGGTGACCGGCCTCTCCGGGCGGAACAAGGTTTACGGCGCGCGCATCGGAGCCGGCGAGTCCTCCGCGCTTGCCCTCCAGGCGATGATCGACGCCGAGCAGACAGTTGAGGGCGTCCCTGCGTCCGGGCTCGCCGTTGTACTCGCCTCGCAGCGCTTCGAGTCTCCCGCCGAGCGTCTCCCGCTTCTGCACGCCATCCGCCGAGTAGTCGACGGCGAGGGCGACGCGCTGGCTGAGCTCATTTCTGCCGCCTTGCCACGAGCACTCTCAGAACGCCTAGCGTGAGCACATGACATCAGTACTGGCGCTGGATTGCTCAACGACTGCTGCCAAGGCCGTCGCGTTCGACCCGGACGGGCGAGCGATCGCAACAGCCCGCGCCCGGCTCAGCCGCTCGTCGCCTCAGCCGGGTTGGGGAGAGCAGCACGCGGAGAACTGGTGGAAAGCGGCCTCGACAGCGCTGCTCGAGGTGACCCGGCAGCTGGGGCTGCTCGGCCTCGAGCCGCCCCAGAGCATCAGCATCACCCACCAGAGAGAGACGTTCGTCTGCCTCGACGCGCATGGCGTGGAGGTGCGTCCCGGGATCCTGTGGTTGGATACTCGCGCCCACAAGCAGATCGCCGAATTCGGCTCGCCCGAGGTGCATGCCATTTCTGGAAAGCCCGCCAGCACCACGCCGAGCATCTACAAGCTGCTCTGGCTCAAGGAGAACGAACCGGAGGCCTGGGCCCGCACCGCGATGGTGCTCGACGTCGGCGGCTACCTGATCTCCCGCCTGACCGGGCAGTACGCCACTTCCACGGCGAGCGCCGACCCGCTCTCGCTTGTCGACATGGCGAGCTTCACCTGGTCGCCTGAGTTGCTTGAGCTGACGGGCCTAAGCGAGGCGCAGCTTCCCGCACTGTGTGCGCCGGGATCCGTGGTGGCGGGCGTGAGTGCGGTAGCGGCGGCCGCGACCGGCCTGCCCGAGGGTCTGCCTGTGATCGCGGGCGCTGGCGACGGTCAGAGCGGCGGCCTCGGCGCAGCGGTGGTCGCGCCCGGCGAGGCCTATCTCAGTCTCGGCACCTCGCTCACCCTCGGCGTGCACAGCGAGGCCTTCCGCACGTCCATGGCCTACCGGGTTCTGTCCTCCCCGATTGCCGGCAGTTACACGCTGGAAGGGCTCGTCGCTTCCGGCGCCCTGTCACTCGCGTGGTTCCGCCAGCAAGTGGCCCAGTTGGAGGACACCCCGTCGGCGGACGCCTCGCTCGGCGAGCTTGCCGCCACCATCGAGCCCGGCGCGCGCGGGCTGCTTTTCCTCCCCTACCTCACGAGCGCGGAGACGCCGTACTGGGACGCAGCGGCTCGCGGCGCATTCGTTGGACTCGGCGACTACCACGGCATCGGCGACATGATCCGTTCGGTCTTCGAGGGGCTCGCTCTGGAAGTACGCCTGCTTTTGGAGGCCATCGAGGCGGACACTGGCCAGCGGATCGAGCGGCTCACCTCGATGGGCGGACTCACGCAGTCCGAGACCCTGATGCAGATTTTCGCCGACGTATTGCAGCGCGACATCCTCGTGGCCGCCGAGACCGAAACCGTCGCTCTCGGCGCCGGGATCCTCGCCGCCTATGGAGTGCAGCTCGAGGGGCAGACGAGCATCGCGGCGATCGCTAAGCGGATGACGGGGGTCGCAAGCAGCTATTCTCCTCAGCCCGAGTTCGCGGACGTCTACGACCGGCTCTTCGCGGTGTACACCACGCTCTACCCCAGCCTGAAGACCGCTTTCGCGAGCCTGGCCAACTTCCGCTGAAGCTTCTGTTGAAGCGGTCCACCAGGTCACACGATCGTGTAACCGCCGTCGATCACGAAGTTCTGCCCGACGACGTACGCGGAGCGTTCGCTGGCGAGGTACAGCAGCAGGTCGCCTAGCTCGCTTGGCTCCCCCATCCTTCCCGCCGGAATGCGGGACACCCACTGCTCGGCCATCTCTGGATTCGTCGCGACGAAGTCGCGGGTCATGTCGGAGGCGAAGTAGCCGGGCGCGATGCCGTTCACACGGATGCCGTGCGGCAGCCATTCTATGGCGAGGCTTTTCGTGAGCATGGCGACCGCCGCCTTCGAAACGTTGTACGGCGTTTGGGTCTGCGGCACGTTCACGACGAAGGACGACATCGACGCGATGTTGATCACCGTGCCGCCCAACTCGGCGGCGATGGCGCGGCTCGCGAACTCGCGGCTGACGAGAAAGGTGCCGGTGACGTTCACATCGAGCACTCGCGACCATTGCTCCGGCGACGTCTCCAACGCGGAGTCGCCCGATGTGATTCCTGCGCTGTTCACGAGCACGGTGGCGACGCCGAGAGTCTCGACGACCTGGTCGAAAGCGCGCTGGACCGAGAGCGGATCGGTCACATCGACGGCCACGCCCACGGTGCGCGCCCCGGTCTGCGTGGCGAGGGCGGATGCCGCCCCGCGAACTGCGTCAAGGCGGTCGAGCAGCGCGATCGAAGCGCCGCTGCGCGCAAGGGCAGTGGCCATGGCCAGACCCAGCCCGCGGGCGGCGCCGGTTACGATCGCCGTGCGTCCGGCAAACAATGTGGCATCCGTGCTCATCATCCAGCTCCTTGCAGTTGGCGGCCGGAAGTCGGCTCGCGGTCAGTGGTCGTGCTGGTTGCGCGGAAACAGGCTGCGGCCGCAGACGACGTAGCTCGCGCCCGCCGCGGCGAGGGCGTCTAGGTGCTGCTCGCCTACCCCGCCGTCCACCCCGACCCGGGTTGTGACGCGGCGCGCGATCCGCACGTCTGCGAATCGCTCGGGGTCGAGGGATGCGCCACTGCGACCGGGCGTCGTGAGCATCACCAGCACGCCGTGAGGCTCCGAAGTAGGTTC